>DATNIV010000188.1:0-10901 GCA_035604255.1 Telmatospirillum sp.
ATCTGGACGAGGTGGTCGAAGCCCGCAAGGATGTCACCGTGGTCCTTCATCCGCTGACCGACGACCGGCGCATCCTGCCACTGGAACGAACCGGCGAGACCTTGCGGGCGCCGGACGGCTTCATGTTGGTCGTCTCCTACAATCCTGGCTATCAGACACTGCTCAAAGCGCTGAAACCCTCGACCCGCCAACGCTTCGTCGCCATCGAATTCGATTTCCCCCCGGCAGACACCGAAGTTCAGGTGGTAGCCGGCGAAAGCGGCCTGGCGCCCGAGCGTTGCCGAACCCTGGTAGCCTTGGCGCGACGCCTTCGCGACTTGAAAGGACATGATCTGGAGGAAGGGGTTTCGACTCGTCTGCTGGTCTATTGCGCCAGTTTGATGGCCGACGGCGTTGGGTTGGAAGACGCCGTGATGTGTTGTCTGATCGACCCTCTGACGGACGACCCCGATGTGAAGCAGGGTCTCGTCGCCCTGGCCCGGGTCGTCCTCGGATAATCGAGCGATGACCGGTTTCCTGGAACTCGAGGAGCAGGTCGGCAAACGCTGGCATCGCCTGGTCGGTGGAACGACGTCCTGGCAAAGCTTTCCCGACGCCGCCGTAACGCTCGAGTCTCTCAAAGGACCTTTGCCGGTGTTCTTTCGCGGCCTCGGCGGCGACGCCGGTGTGGTTTTGGCCGGCGGCCAGGCCGGTTCGTCCGCTCACCGTCTGTCCTGGCGCCAACGGTTGGGCAGCGACGCCGAACGCCTGGAGCGAGCGCATCGCGACGGACAGGCCCTTACTCTCCCCCCGGCTTTCGATCTGCTGCCGTCGGCCGAACTTAATCGCTCCCTCTATTTTTGGCTGGCCGCCTTCTTCGCCCATCTTCCCTTGCGTGAGCCTGGAATACCCTCCGATCCTTTGCATGGTGATCTCCAGTTTCTCCGCCAGGCCCATCAGACCAGCCGACGGACGGTTGCCGCTTGCCCGGGGATCAAAGCCTCCCTCGACGCCTTGCGGACCGCTCTGGCAGCGCTACGCCCTCGCCGCGATCTTCCGCCGGTCGAAGCCGAAGTGGAAAAGGCGGTCCGCCATATGCTGGGCGATGGCGCGGATGGCGGCCTCTTTTGGCCGGTCGTCGCGGGACCGAGCGCCTGCCAACAGGCGGCTCCCACCCGATACAAAACGTTTCTCCCGGTGCCATTGTGGGGCGACGCGATCGACGTCGCCCCAGGCGAAGCGCGGCCGGATCCGGACGAGTCCGCGGGGTCGGGGACGGCCGACGCGCAGGATGGCAGGACTCGCAAGGCCCAACGACGGGCCGCCGACCAGCCCGAGCGCAAGGACAGTTTGATCCTCAATCGATTTGAAAAGATCCTGACGCTGATCGAATCGCTCAACATCAACCGTGCGGTGGACGACGACGACGAGGAAAGCGCCAAGAAGGCCCTCGACGACGCCGAGGAGATTGGCCTTTCGGCGCATCGGAAAAAGCCGGCGACACGCCTCGCCTTCAATCTCGATTTGCCGCCGGAAGCGGTGGAGGCGGAAGCGCTGGCGGCTCCGCTCACCTATCCCGAATGGCATTACCGGAAAAAAGCCTATCTCCCCGATCATTGCCGGGTGATCTGCACGACGGCCTCCGAAGCGGGCGAGACGTGGCAACCGGGCCCGGAGACGCATCGGAGAATCCGTCAGGTGCGGCGTCAGTTCGAAGCCTTGCGTCCGCGCCATGAGATCCTGCGGGGTCAATTGGACGGCCAGGAACTCGACCTGGAAGCGCTGATCCGGGCGCGTTCGGATCTCGAGGCCAGCGGTGTCGGCTCCGACCGCATCTATCAGGCGTCACGCCGGCAAGCCCGGGACCTGGCGGTCCTGATGTTGGTCGACGTCTCCTTGTCGACCGACGGATGGATCGACAATCGCCGCATCCTCGACGTCGAGAAGGAAGCCCTGACCGTGCTGGCGAACGGCCTCGCCGCCTGCGGCGACGACCACGCCATCCTGACCTTCACCTCCCGCAGACGCGATTGGGTGCGCATCGAAAGCGTCAAAGATTTTGACGAGCCCTTTTCCGCTCAGATCACCCGCCGCATCGCGGCGTTGAAACCGGGCTTCTACACAAGGATCGGGGCCGCCTTGCGCCATGCCGTCACGCGCCTGGACGAACGGCCCAATCGCCATCGCCTGATCATCGTGCTGACCGACGGCAAGCCGAACGACATCGACCATTACGAGGGACGTTACGGTATCGAAGATACGCGGCGGGCCGTGCAGGAAGCGCGCCGGGCCGGCATCGCCTTATTCGGCGTCACCATCGACCGTCAGGCGCAGGATTATTTTCCGACCCTCTTCGGTCGCGGCGGTTATGCCATCATCAATCATATCGCCCGCCTGCCGTCCGCCTTGCCGTCCCTCTATCGGCATCTGGTCAGTTCCTAACACGAGCGTCTTTCGGCTGGTGAGAAGCGCCGTCAAGAAGAACGCTCATCTCGCCAAAGCGCTGACGCCGGCGCATCCCAGCACGATGACGATAATGACGGCGAGGAAAGCGGCAAGAGTCGCCTTCCAGGTCGTTGTCGATTGCCGCAGATTGAGAAACACCCACAAGATCTGCCGAGCCTTTATGGCCGCCGCGACAAGCAGGATGACCACCCCGAGGAACGGCAACCGGCGGTCATCGGTTGGATCGCCGGCCACGAGGGAAACGCCCGTCATACTCATCAGAATGACCCAACAGAGCCAGAGATGCCTTCGGGAAGGAAGGGTCGACAGGTCAGGCGTCATATGTCACCGGATCAGATAGACGATGGGATAAAGCAGAACCCAGATGAGATCGACCATGTGCCAAAAAGCTGTTCCCGTTTCGATATCGTCCTGCTGGCAACGCCAGGAAACGATGGTCAGGATGATCAGGCCGAGGATGACATGGAGGGCATGGAAACCGGTCATCAGATAGAACAAGGTGAAGAAGCTGTCGGTATCGATGCTCATTCCTTGCGCGGCCTCGTCGGCATATTCGTAGCCTTTGACCAACAGGAAGGCCACCCCCAGACCGCCGGCGCCGGCCAGCCAGAAACGACATCTGCGCACCCCCTCTTCGGCACGCGCCCTGAGCGCCATGGCGGCGCAAGCGCCGCTGGACAGCAGGATCATGGTATTGATGCCGCCGGTCATTCGGTTGAGATGCGCCTGAGAGGCGGCGAAGGCCATCGGATGCAGGGCGCGCATGACCGAGAATCCGGCGAAGAAGGCGCCAAATACCAACAATTCGCTGATGATCAGGATCCATATCAGGGGATTGCCCGGCAGGCTGTCGAGCGCCCCCCATCCGACGGCGTCGTCCTGATGCTCCATGCGCATTTCCTGTTCGATTGATTATCCGGTCGAGTCGAATCCAGGCCAGACGATGGCATCAAAGCACTCCGGCGGGCGTCGTGGCCTTGACGCAAATCAAGAAGAGATGAATCCGCCGTCAAAGGCGTCGCGATCAGCGGAGAGCACAAAAGAGCGGGCAGCGCCTAAGCCCGATCCTCGATCAAATGCGCCGCCTGGTAGACGCCAACAGCTCACCAGTCCGCCGGAAACCCGCTTGCGCAGTCGGCCAGAGTGAATTGATCGAGATGACGGAGAAAGGCTTCGCGCGCTCCGGCCAACATTCCCTTGAGTCGGCAGCGAGGATCGAGAACGCACTGTCCGCCGTCGGGACGAAAGCACTCGACCACGCCCTGCTCCCGCTCGAACCAGCGCACCACGGCGCCGATCCGGATTTCGCCGGCCGGACGCCCCAGCGTCACGCCACCCTTGGCGCCCCGCAGGGTTCGCACAAAACCGGCATCGGCCAGATGCTGCACCACCTTTTGCAGATGATTCCGCGAAATCGCCAGGTCCGCCGCCAATTCCTCGGTATTGAGATGGCGTTCGGGTTCCGCGGCAAGCCGCATCAGGGCACGCAAAGCAAAATCGGTGGCTGTCAGCAGACGCATGAGATCCTCTAATTTGGTATTGACTATACCAAATTAGAGAGTCAAAGTAAGTGGTATTAAATATACCTATTTAATCGACCTTCGCCGCGAAAAGGCGTCCATCGCCCCTGACGAACCGCCTTCGGGAGAAAGAGCATGCACGACAGTCTTGACGGAAATTCCGGCCTCGCCGCACGAACTTTGGGCGAGATCGCGACAACCCTGCCCGGCGCCACCGCCATCTTTCGCCGGCACAAGCTGGATTTCTGTTGCGGCGGGGCCATCTCGCTCGCCGAAGCGACGAAACGGAAAAATCTCGATTTGAAGAGCGTGGAAAATGAACTGGCGGCTCTGGTGGCATCGAAGCAAGCGATCCCCGAGGAGCCCGAAGCGCTGATCGAACGCATTGTGGAACGCTACCACGACGTCCATCGCCGAGAACTTCCGGAATTGGTCTTGCTCGCGCAGCGTGTCGAGCATGTTCACGCGGCCCGCCCCGAGGTGCCGGTCGGACTCGCCGCCGCATTGGCGGAGATGACGGACGAACTGTGCGCCCATATGCAGAAGGAAGAGCAGATCCTGTTCCCGATGATGCGGCGTGGCGGCAATCCGATGATCGGCCACCCCATCGGCATGATGCGCCACGAACACACGGAACATGGCGAGCGCCTGGATGCTCTGAGCGTCCTCGCCAACGACTTCGAGCCGCCCGCCGACGCCTGCGGCACCTGGCGCGCCCTCTACGTCGGCCTCCGCAAACTTTCGGACGATCTCATGGATCATATTCATCTGGAGAACAACATCCTGTTTCCGCAGTTCAACGCATGACGCCTTCCGAAAACATCACCGAGGCCACGATCGCCATGCTCGTCGATCGTTTCTACGCCAAGGTCCGACGGGATCCGACGATTGGCCCAGTGTTTGATAGCGCCATCGCGGATTGGGACGGCCATCTGGACAAACTCTGTTCCTTCTGGTCGTCGGTCATGCTCACCACCGGCCGCTACAAGGGCACGCCGATGGCGGCTCATATGGCGCTTCCGATCGAACCCGTTTTCTTCGATCGTTGGCTGGCCCTCTGGCATGAAACGGTGACGGATGTCTTCGTCGTCGCAGTCGCCGCCCGCTTATCGGCAAAGGCCGAGCGTATCGCCGAAAGCCTCAAACTCGGCTTGTCCCTCAAGCCCGGAATCGGAGAGCGGCGAGCGGCACATCAGACGCCGCCGAAGATAGGGATCGCCGGATGAGTGGTTGGGGATGTCCTCATGAGATCATGGGCGTATGTCAGCGTTTGAACGGATTGCAATGCGATCCCGGTCGCAAGGGCTGCGTGCTGCATGGCCGGTTTCGCTTCAGCGACGAGACCAAGAATCCCGAACCATCCGTCGCCGGGGCAAACACTGTCGCGGAGCCTCCCGCACATCAGGAAGACGACTGACGCTTCGCCCGCCAACTTCCGTTCGGACCGTCCTCTCCGACGCGTCAGGACATGTCATCGTGACGCGTCGCGCAAGTATCGGCTGGGCGGTGCGCCCAACATGCGTTTGAACATGGTGGTGAACGCCGACGCGGTTTCGTAACCGAGGTCAAGAGCCACATTGGTGACCGATTCACCGCCGGTCAGCCGCGGCAGAGCGGCGAACAGGCTGGCCTGCTGGCGCCAGGCCGACAGGCTGAGACCGGTTTCGCGACGGAAGGCCCGGGTGAAGGCGCGACGGCTCATCGCCATGGTGTCCGCCCAGTCGTCGATGGTCGTCCGCGGCGAAGGCTTGTCGAGGAACGCCCGGCACAGCGCCGCAAGCCGCGGTTCGGCCGGCAGGGGCAGCCCCAACGGTCTTTCCGGAAGGCGGAAAATTTCCTCAATGATCAGGGCCATGATCAGATCGCCCCTGTTGGTCGGCGGGTCATCAGAAGCGATTTTCACCGCCTCGGCGATCAGGCATCGCATCAGTTCGGAGAGACCGAGCACCCGGCAAGACCCCGGCAAGCCAGCAACGGCAGCGGGGACGACATAGATCGAACGCATGCTGACCGGACCCCACATGGTCACCGCGTGCTCGACACCGGCCGGCACCAAGAGGGCGTGGTTGAGCGGAACCAGCCACCGTCCGTCATCGGTCGAGACCATGAGCACGCCAGCCACCGCGTAGAGAATTTGAGCCTTGCTGTGACGATGGCGCGGAACCACATACTCGGCCGGATACTCGGTTCCCAGAGGCACGACCGGCCCCCTGGCCCGCTCCAGCCATTCGACCCGCCAGGCATGAGGCTCGTCAATTCCGGGGGCGCCGGACTTGTTCGGCCGGCTTCCGCCCGATGGAAGAAAATAGTCGCCGGTGACGGTCATCTCTGGCCCACTTGAAGAAGGTTAAGACCATATCACGAAAGCGGGCCGCTCCCGAATCGATTATCCTGCGATCACTCTAGATTAAGGAGACCGTTCGTGACCGAAGGCACGGCCAGCGGCCAGCCCATCGCAGGGACTCAATCCGCAGCGGCGAACAACACCGTCTTTACCGTCATCGCGGCGGTCAGCTTCTGCCATCTTCTGAACGACATGATGCAGTCGATGCTGGCGGCGCTTTATCCGATGCTCAAAGAGAACTACGGCCTCGATTTTCGACAAATCGGACTGTTGACGCTGACGTTCCAGGTGACCGCCTCGCTGCTCCAGCCGCTGATCGGCCTCTACACCGACCGACGCCCCCAGCCTTATTCTCTTTCGATCGGCATGAGCTTCACCCTTATCGGCCTGATCCTGTTGGCCTTTGCCCATCAGTATGGGCTTCTGCTGGTGGCGGCCGGGCTGGTCGGCGTCGGCTCGTCGGTGTTCCATCCCGAATCGTCGCGCGTCGCGCGTATGGCTTCGGGCGGACGATACGGATTGGCCCAGTCGCTGTTTCAAGTCGGCGGCAATTTCGGCTCGGCGCTGGGACCACTGCTTGCCGCCTTTCTTGTGGGGTCGCAGGGACAGTCGCGCATCGCCTGGTTCTCGCTGGCGTCCTTCCTGGCCATGATCGTGCTCTGGCCGGTCGGCAACTGGTATTCCCACCATCGGATCACCGAGGCCAAGCGAGCGGCGTCCCAGGTTTCCGTGGGGCTACCCCGTCCCCGGATCATCCTGGCGCTGCTGGTCTTGGGGGCCCTGGTGTTTTCGAAGTATATCTACTTGGCAAGCCTATCGAGCTATTACACCTTCTATCTGATCCACAAGTTCGGCGTTTCGATCCACGACTCCCAGCTGCTGTTGTTCGTCTTTCTTGCCTCCGTCGCCGCGGGAACGGTGCTCGGCGGTCCGATCGGCGACCGGTTCGGCCGAAAATACGTCATCTGGGGTTCGATCCTGGGCGTGCTGCCCTTTACCCTGGCTCTGCCTTACGCCAACCTATTGTGGACGGCCGTGCTCACCGTGCCGATCGGTCTGGTGCTGGCCTCGGCCTTCTCCGCCATTCTGGTCTTCGCCCAGGAACTGGTCCCGGGACGGGTCGGCATGATTGCCGGAGTGTTTTTCGGCTTCGCCTTCGGCATCGGAGGCATCGGCGCGGCGATGCTCGGTGTGATAGCCGACGGGCAAGGGATTGATTTCGTCTATCACATTTGTTCGTTCCTGCCCCTGTTCGGCCTGCTGACGATATTCCTGCCCAATATCGAAAGAAAGGTCGGGAGATTGGAACGACGCTGACAGGCGACAAAAGGCACGTCCCTTGACAGGGGCGAGAACGCGGTTCTATAAGCCCGAATTAGACAGGATCTATGCCTGCCAGATATCGTTTCGGAGTTTGGATGTTGGAGATTGCGGCCACCTGCTGATGCCTCGCGGATGCGGGACATCATGCAGAACTGACCTGGAATAGCGGCCGAGGCGCGCATTCCGGGGTCTTTTATTGTGGCTTCTTGCACAGGTCTCCAACATGAATCTTTCCAGAGGGGAGCAGCGCGTCCTGCACGTGCTGGCCCAGGGCGGTTTCATCCGCCACGAACATTCTTCCCGCACCCGGATTTCCCGTGTCGATTGCGTCACGCGCGACGGCTCGCTGCTGAGCGACTGTACGCTGGACGTCTTCATGACATTACGACGGAAGCGTCTCGTCGCATCGCGTGACGGCGGTCCCTATCGCATCTCGCGGATGGGGCGCGGCGTCGTGCGCCCCCAAGCCGACAATCGATAACGCGTCTCGCAAGCCCTCGCCAAACGACGCGCGGCCGAGAAAGGAAAACAGAATTGATTATTCGAAATGAACGACAGAACGATCGGCAAGTTATCCGCCAAATCATCACCGATGCCTTCAAGACGATGCCCTACAGCCATCAGACCGAAGTCGCCATTGTCGATGGCCTCAGCGCCGCCGGAGCATTGACGCTTTCACTGGTGGCCGTCGAGAACGATGTCGTGGGACATGTCGCCTTCTCGCCGGTTACGATCGACGGGAGAACCTGCGATTGGTACGGAATCGGCCCCCTCGCCGTTCGTCCCGATCGGCAACGAAAAGGCGTCGGGCAGGCATTGATGCGCACGGGACTCGAGCGGATACGGGAACGGGACGCTCGCGGTTGCGTCCTGGTGGGTGATCCGGCGTTTTATGGGCGGTTCGGGTTCACGGCCCGCCCCGAACTTCGTCTCGCCGGCATCCCTGCCGAAGTCTTCCTCGCCCTCTCCTTCGATGGTGTCTTCCCGAGTGGAGCGGTGCAATTTCATCCCGCGTTTGACACGGAAGCGTCCTAGATCGCGTTGACATTAGGTCGAGGCGGAGATCCGCTTCGACCTAATGTCTGAATCGCCCCCTCCGTCATTGAGATAGACACTGATTCAGCTGGACGACGTGCCCTCACCGCGCACCCAACTGACATTTTTGTCAATCTTTGGCGTCGGAGACCCCCGTAGCGACCATTGGACGATCATCTGCCGGGCAGGAAATGCCGAACCAGGTGACGTAGAGCGCCGGGAGGAACACCAGAGTCAGCAGCGTCGCCACTGCCAACCCGCCCATGATCGCATAGGCCATCGGCCCCCAAAAAATCGTCGGAGCGATGGGGATCATGCCGAGAATCGCCGCTGCCGCTGTGAGCAGGATGGGACGGAAACGATGCGCCGTCGCTTCGATGACCGCATCCCAAGGGTGACGACCATGCGACTTCTCTGTTTCGATCTGGTCGATGAGGATGACCGAATTGCGGGCGATCATGCCGATGAGAGCCAACACACCCAAAATCGCCACGAAACCGAGCGGCTTGCCCGAGGCAAGGAGAGCGACGACCACGCCGATGACGCCAAGCGGCGCGACGCTAAGCACGAGAAACAGCCGGTTGAAGCCTTGCAACTGGATCATGAGGATCGTCAACATCAGGAAAAGCATCAGTGGCACGACGGCGATAACGGACCCTTCCGCCTTGCTGCTCTCCTCCACCGTTCCACCGACGGTTACGCGATAACCGGCCGGCAGGCTGGCATTCAGTTCGCCGAAATTCGGCGCCAACGCATGAACGACCGTGGCTGGCAAAGTCTCCGGCATCACATCGGCTTGAACGGTCAGCGTCGGCGTACGGTCCCGGCGCCAGATGAGCGGATATTCCTGGCCGTACTCGACGGTGGCGAGTTGGCTTAGAGGAACGGTTTGACCGTTCGGCAACGGGATTTGCAATGTCCGGATGGTCGACAGCGACATGCGTTGCTCAGGCGTCGCCCTCGCCACCACGTCGATCAGATAGATCCAGTCTCGCATTTGGGTGACCGTCGTGCCGGTCACAACGGAATTGACGGTCTGCGCCAAATCCTGCGAGCTCACGCCAAGAAGCCGGGCCTGATCCTGATCGACGCGTATTTTTACCATACGCGCCGGTTCGATCCAGTCGTAGTTGACCTTCTGGACAGAGGCGTGCGACGCCATGATTTGCGCGGTTTTGTATGCTATTTCCCTTACTTGGCCAGGATCGGGGCCACTCACCCGATACTGCAAAGGCCACCCGACCGGAGGACCGAGCTCCAAGGGATAGACACGGCCCACGACGTTCGGAAACTCCGTCTCCAACGCCTGCTCCAGCCTCGCCTTGACCAGCCCGCGCTGCGCCAAGCCTTTGGTGACCACCACGAGTTGGGAGAAGTAATCGTTGGGAAGCTGCAGATCCATCGGCAGATAAAACCTGATGGCACCCTGCCCGACGTAGGTGCTCCACCGTTCCACATCGTGATCGTCCGCCAGCAGCTTCTCCAGCTTGGCCGAAAGGTCCCGTGTCGCCTGGATTGACGCGTTCTGCGGCAGTTTCAGGTCAACCAGCAATTCGGGACGGTCCGAGGATGGGAAAAATTGCTGAGGAACGAAACGCATGCCCAGGAGCGACAGAGCGAACACGGCCAAAGTAAGCGAGATGGTGAGCCAGCGCATCCGCATGGCCGACCGTAGTACACGTCGGAAAAGGCGCATGATTGGGCCCGGCTCGCCGGAATGAACGGTCTTGGGGAGCTTGAGAACCCAGACCCCAAGCAAGGGAGCGAATATCACGGCGACGAACCACGACGCGATCAACGCGATGGCGACGACGGCGAAGATGGAGAAGGTGTATTCACCGGCCATGCTTTTCGCAAAGCCGATGGGGACGAAGCCGGCCACCGTCACCAATGTACCGGTCAGCATCGGAAAAGCCGTCGAGGTATAGGCGAAGGTGGCGGCGCGTTCCTTGGTGTCCCCACGTTCCAACCGGCTGATCATCGTCTCGACCGTGATCATCGCATCGTCGACGAGAAGCCCGAGAGCGATGATAAGGGCGCCGAGCGACACCCGCTGCAGATCGATGGCGAAGACGTTCATCGTCACGAACACCATGGCGAGGACCAGCGGAATGGAAAGCGCCACCACACTGCCCGCTCGCCAACCGAGGCTGACGAAACTGACGGCAAGAACGATGGCGATGGCTTCCCACAACGCCTCCATGAAATCATCGACCGCATGCTCAACGGTGGCC
>DATNIV010000189.1:0-9675 GCA_035604255.1 Telmatospirillum sp.
CCACGCCGATTCCCATCCCCGCCGGCACCGCCAGTCGCTCCATCCTCTTCAAGACGCTGGCTTCCCGCATTGAAAACGGAACCGTCATCGGCGCCACTGAACTCGGGGCCTCCTGTGTGCCGAACGGTGTCATCAATATCAATCACGGCGCGCCGGGCCGCCCGGCGCCCCTTTGGGCACGCCCGTTCTACAAGGAGTTGAAGGCGGCGAATTACAACGTTTTGTCCGACCCCGACAATCTCTTCGAAGACAAGACTACCTGGCGACCGGACCTTCTGGTCGGCGCCACCGTTCAGGGCGACAAGGAAAACAGGTGCTTCCCCGATGGAACCGTGAACGCCCTGGCAGCCGTTCGAGCGGAGATAAGTCTAGATATTGAATGGCAGATCTTCGACACCAGCACAAATAGCGTCGCTTTGACCATCGCCACGCACGGTTATGCGGTTTCGACAACCGCCGTACCCAATGGCCGTCAGCATGTATTCGAAACGGCCATCGGCAACAATGTCAAAGCGCTGCTGGCCGATCCCGCCTTCAACGCCCTGGTTGTGTCGCCGGCCAAAGCGGCGGCCGGAACCGGCCCCCTTCGATTCAAGGGACGCTCGCCGTTCGGCGGTGCGATCGTCGGCCATATGCAAGATGTGCAGAATGGCGTGGTGACGGTGTTGCACGGAGCGGAGCATGGGTCCGGCTTCGTCGTCAACCGCGACGGCTATGTGATCACCGATAGCCATGTCGTCGGCGACGCCCACGAAGTGCGGCTGCGCCAGGCCAACGGGCATGAAATGATCGGCGATGTCTTGTCGGTGGAACGACGCCACGATGTGGCGCTGATCAAAGCCCGCGAGGCCATGCCCGATGCCTTGCCGGTCTCCATTACCCCCGTCGCCGTGGGCAGCGAGGTCTACGCCGTTGGCGCCCCGCTCTCGACCAGCCTGTCCGGCAGCGTGACCAAGGGGATCGTCAGCGGTTATCGGAACATCAATGGTATCCCGCAAATCCAGAGCGACGTGTCCATCCAACCGGGCAACAGCGGCGGGCCTCTATTAGACGCCGAGGGGAATGTGGTTGGCATGGCGCGCGCCATGCTGCTGCGCGGGACGTCGTCTACGGGAGTAAATTTATTCACCCCGATCGACCAAGCCTTGCAGGCGGCAGGGATCGAGTTGCAGGAATAGAACGGTTTGCGATCAGACGAAACACCCTCAGAACCATCACCACCGGGCTCGCCCCGGTGGTTCATGGATTGCCGGGTCAAGCCCGGCAATGACGGAAAATGAAGTGATCCTGTCTGATCGCACGATGCTCCGTTTGTTTAACCGCGGGCCATTTTGGCCAGACGCATGCGTAGCGCATTCAATTTGATGAAGCCTTCCGCATCGCGCTGGTTGTAGACCGAGTCTTCTTCGAAAGTCACATAGTCGAGACGATAGAGCGACTTCTCCGACTTGCGCCCGACCACCGTGACATTGCCCTTGTAGAGCTTGAGCCGCACGACGCCCGAGACATTCTGGCTGACCTCGTCGATCATCGTCTGGATCGCCTTGCGTTCCGGACTCCACCAGAAGCCGTTGTAGATCAGCTCGGCGTAGCGCGGCATCAATTCGTCCTTCAGATGCGACTCGCCACGATCGAGCGTCAGGCTTTCGATGGCCCGGTGGGCGACGATCAGGATGGAGCCGCCGGGCGTTTCATAGACGCCCCGGCTCTTCATGCCGACGAAGCGGTTTTCCACCAGATCGAGACGCCCGATGCCGTTGGCGCCGCCCAGGCTGTTCAGCTTGGTCAGCAAAGCGGCCGGCGACAGCTTTTCACCGTCGATCGCCACCGCGTTGCCCTGCTCGAACGCGATCTCGACATAGGTCGCCTGATCGGGGGCCTTTTCGGGACTGACCGAGCGGGTGAACATGTCTTCGAAGGGCTCGACCCAGGGATCCTCCAGCGCCTTGCCTTCGTAGGAGATGTGCAGAAGATTGGCGTCGGTGGAATAAGGCGCCTCGCCCCGCTTGTCCTTGGAGATCGGAATCTGGTGCTTCTCGGCGAAATCGAGCAGCTTGGTCCGCGAATTCAGCTCCCACAAACGCCAAGGCGCGATCACCTTGATGTCGGGTTTCAGGGCGTAATAGCCCAATTCGAAGCGGACTTGGTCATTGCCCTTGCCGGTGGCGCCATGGGCGACCGCGTCGGCGCCGGTCGCCTGGACAATCTCGATTTGACGCTTGGCGATCAAGGGCCGGGCGATCGAGGTGCCGAGCAGATAAACCCCTTCATAAAGGGCATTGGCGCGGAACATCGGAAAAACGAAATCGCGGACGAATTCCTCGCGCAGATCGTCGATATAGATGTTTTCCGGCTTGATGCCCATCATCAGGGCTTTCTTGCGTGCCGGTTCCAATTCCTCGCCCTGGCCGAGATCGGCGGTGAAGGTCACCACCTCGCACTGATATTGATCTTGCAGCCAGCGCAGGATGATCGAGGTGTCCAACCCACCGGAATAGGCCAGAACGACTTTCTTAACTTCGCCTTTCATGGGATACGCGCCTTGTAACAGGAAGATGCTCTGGCGGCGCAGTATAGGGGATCGATCCGGCGAGGCAAGGGGAGCGGAGTCCCAACAGGCGCAATCGGCGTCAGCCGACGGCGCTCACCGCCGGACTCCGCTGGGAAACGGTCGCATTGCTGCTTGCCGCGCTATAGTTCTGCATGGCCTGAAAAAGATTTTGGGCGAAGTTATAGGTCATGTCGCTCATGGCATTGGTCGTGGCCCGATCCGAGGCCGCCGCCTGAGTCGCGGCTTCGGAGACCGACGCGGTGGCATTCGCCGCAGTCGACGTCGATGTTGCAGCGTTATCATTGGCCGTCGCGATGCTTCCGTCGCTCGCCAGGGAGGCATCCCCATTGGCGACTTGGATAAAGCCGCGCAGATCGTTGATCAAGGCGCTGGCGTCGCCCTGCAAGGCCCGATTTCCCCCGGTACTATGGCGCGTGGCGCTCGCCGTGTCTTCGGCTCCGCTGGTGGTGGTCTTGGCGGAACCGCTGAGGACCGCTGCCGTCGAATCCGTCGCCGCGCCATCCGTCGCTGTACTGGCGGTCCCTGTGCTATCCGTCGCTATGCTGGCGGCATCCGCGGAGACCGGCGCCGACGACTGCAACTGCACCATCATGGACTGCAAACTCGAAGATAGGCGCTGAAAGGCGCTGGAGAAATCGCCGCTGGCGCTCTGGGTACTGGCGCTCTGGGTTTGGCTGTTGTCCAGAATCGAGGTGATCGCCGAGGTCGAGGCATCCTTGCCAGTCCCGCTTTGCGCCGTCTCCACAAGGGAGGCGATGCTGTCACTCGATCCGGCGGCAGCGGCTCGTCCGCGCGTCGCCAATTGGAGTAGACTTTGGGAATC
Organism: Telmatospirillum sp.; assembly: GCA_035604255.1. Classification (GTDB taxonomy): domain Bacteria; phylum Pseudomonadota; class Alphaproteobacteria; order Rhodospirillales; family Magnetospirillaceae; genus Telmatospirillum. The sequence continues at coordinate 3,396 of DATNIV010000189.1, forward strand.
GGCCAGATTCCGGATGGAATGCACCATGACTGCTCTCCCTCGCAACAAGTGCGGAGGGAAAAGCAAATATCGCGCCACATCGAAAATATAATATATTTCAATGTGTTACACTGAATTACGATGGACACCGGGAAGACGATGACCCGGCAAATGGTGCCGCTGGGAAGGATCGCCCCGCCCCTTTCGGTCGGGCGATGACGTGAACGCTGCTCGGGGTTAACCCCAACGCCGTTCACTTAAGTTCCGCAGAAATAAACGAACCATCTCGTCATCCCCGCGCAGGCGGGGATCCATACCGCCGGCTGGATTCCCGCTTTTGCGGGAATGATGAAAGAGGTGCGGTTATTATTGCGCGGCTCCTTACGTGAATAGCATTGGGTTTAACCCGCATGCACGGAGGGCTCGCCCTCCGGATGGTGCTCGTCGGAAATGCCGGCGTCGAGCCTGGCTTTCAGGCGCGAACAACGGGTCCGTTCGCTGTCGCTTTTCAACTGGCCACAGGCCGCCAGAATGTCGCTGCCGCGCGACTGGCGGATCGGCGCCGAATAGCCGGCCGCGAACAGCGCATCCGAAAAGCGCTTGATGTCCGTCATGTCCGAACATTCATAGTCGGAGCCGGGCCATTTGTTGAAGGGGATCAGATTGAACTTCGCCGGAACCCCTTCGACCAATTTGACCAGGGCACGGGCGTCGGCCAGGGAATCGTTGATGCCCTTCAGCATGAGATATTCGAAGGTGATCCGCCGGGCATTGTTGGTCTGATAATCGCGCAGCGCCCGCATCAATTCGGCCAGCGGATATTTCTTGTTGATCGGCATGATGCGATCACGGATTTCGTCGGTCACCGCATGCAGACTGACCGCCAAATTGACCTTCAACTCCTCGCCACAGCGGCGGATCATCGGCACCACGCCTGAGGTCGACAAGGTGATGCGCCGCTTGGAAACGGCGATGCCCTCGCCGTCCATGATGATCTTCAGCGCCTTCGCCACATTATCGTAATTGAACAAGGGCTCGCCCATCCCCATCAGGACGATATTGGAGATCATCCGCCCACCGTCGATGGTGCTTGGCCATTCGTCGTAGGAATCGCGCGCCACCATGAATTGGCCGACGATCTCGGCTGCCGTCAGATTGCGCACCAGAAGTTGGGTTCCGGTGTGACAGAACTTGCAGGTCAGCGTACAGCCGACCTGCGAGGACACGCAGACGGCGCCCCGGTCTTCCTCGGGAATATAGACGGTCTCGGCCTCATTGCCGTCGGTAAACCGCATCAGCCATTTGCGCGTCCCGTCAGTGGAGGTCTGCACGCGCGAGGCTTCCGGGCGCACCACCCGGTAATGTTCGGCCAATTTGTCCCGCAACGGCTTGGCAAGCGTCGTCATCGCCTGAAAATCGACGGCTCCGCGGTTATAGATCCAATGCCAAAGTTGCTTGGCGCGAAACGGCTTCTCGCCGATCAGCGCCATTTCCTCGGCCAGTTCCGTTCGGGACAAGCCGACGAGATTCTTCAAGTCACTCATGGCCGATACATATGGGCCCGAAGGTCACCGACGCAAGGAAAACCGATCGGAATTGCAAAAACGCCGCTCGGGCTATAGTGGCACCCTTCAATTAAGATGAACCATGCCACTACGCGTTATTTCGCGCCACAGGCCTTGCCGATATCGGCATAGGCCTTGACGAAACCATCCAGGGAATAGGTATCGGCGGTCGGGTCCCCTTTGACCGGCGTGCCGTGAATCACCAGCCCCTTGCCCTTGAGCATGGCCTGGATCACCGCCTTGTCGTTGCGAGCCCAAGCGCCGTCGCCGGTCGTGTAGAGATCGAATTTGGCGCCGCCGATATCGATTTCGGCCGGAGCGTCCTTCTTGAAGCTATAGCCGGCGGTGACGCTAACCACATCGAAGCTTTTGTCGTTCGGTCGATGGGTGATCGAGAGATAGGTCTCTCCTCGCCCTTTGGCGGCGTTCAGGCTCCGTTTCGGCAAACTCGCCGTGTAGCAAACCTTCCCGGCCTTGTCCGAATAGGTAAAGCTTTCCCAATCACCGGATTTGCCCAGCGACTTGGCGCTATCGGCCTGGGCGGACGGGGCAAGAATGACGGAGGCAAGGAGGATAACGGCGGAAACGCCGGCTAATCTGGGAAACATGGCGACAACAATACCTTTTGGCGCAATCGGAAGCCTATGGAGTGCCCTGCCCGAACGGCCTTGTCAACAGATCGCGGCAAAAATGACAGGGTAATCGAGAGAACGCGCGATGATTGTTTGTTTCCACCCGGTTTCGACGCGATGGCACACTGAGCGCCCGCACGGGTCGGCTTCGCCGACATTATAAATGCCAGCGTCGCTGGCTCGCGCGAAGCCAAGGGGCCGGATGCCCGTCAGACCCATTTGAAACGAGAAACATATCTATTTTCTTGATCTTTTAGACCCGATATCTGCGCTTTTAAATCCAATAGATGAATTTATCCTGGCCATCGCCCTCTGTGGCCGCTCCTGGCGCCTCCCGCCAAGCGGCTCTAACCGTAACCCACCGAACGGACCCTGAACGATGTCCTCCGAAAACTACGAATCGACCAAGCCCGAAACCCTGACCCGTTTCATCGGCAAGCACTTTATCTATACCTATGACAATGGCTGGCAGTATGAACTGTATGTCAAGAACGCCATGACCATCGACTATCGCATCCACAGCGGCATGGTCGGCGGCCGTTGGGTGAAGGATCAAAAAGTCCACATCGTCCGGCTCTCCGACGAGGTGTTCAAGGTCTCATGGACCGAACCGACGGGAACCTCGGTGAGCGTCGCCGTCAATCTGGTCGAACGGCATCTGCACGGCGTCATCTTCTTTCCGCAGTGGATCGCCCAGAACCCGAGCAAGACCGTCTGCTTCCAGAACGATCATCTGCCGCTGATGCAAAGCTATCGCGATACTGGTCCGACCTATCCCATCCTGGTCATCGACGAATTCGCCAAGATCACCTTCCTGGAGGACTGCGGGGCGGACAACGACGCGCTCATCGCCTGTGGCCCGGAGGTCCTTCCCGCGGGCTTCGCCAAGCAAACCAATTAAGACTGCGCGGCGATCAGCGTCGCCAAAGTTTGTACGGCGGGACTGGCCCGCTTGGGGTCGGCGAAGATCAGATACAGCGGAATCGCGCGGACCAATCCCGAGCTAAGCCTGAGTGGCGCCAAGCGCCCGTCCGCCAGATGGCATGTGATCATATGCTTCGGCAGCCAGCCGAAACAGAGGCCGCTGACCACGGCATCGATGGCGGCATCGATCGTATTGACCATCCAATGCTGGCGGGTGCGACCCGACAAGGCCGTGTTGATCAACGGGATATCGCGGTCCTGAATGGTCACCAGAAGATGGCGCGATAAATCCGCCATCGTCAGTTCCGCACGGCGAACCGCGTGCAGCGGATGGCCGGGACAGGCCACGGCGATCAGTTCGACATCCATCAGATGTTGACTTAAATAGTCACCCGCCGCATGCGTCCCGATGCAAAGATCCACCGCTCCGGAAGACAGCACCTCTTTCGGGTCGACCCGCACCATCTCCTGCAAGTCGAGCCGCGTGTGGCGGTGACGGCGCCGGAAAAGCGTCAATGCCGAAAACAGGCGGGATTTGGGAAAAATGCTGTCAACCGCCAATCGCAGTCGCGGCGCGTCACCACGGGTCAGCGCCAGGGCCCGCTCTTCCAGCAAGACGAGCTCTTCGATCAGGGGCGAGGCATCTTCGAGCAACGCGCGACCGGCATCGGTGAGTCGGGCCCGACGGCCTTCGATGCAGAGCAAGGCCAATCCGAGCCGATCCTGAAGTTGCGCCACGGCATAGCTCACCGATGACTGACTGCGGTTCAAAACGCGGGCAGCCTGGGCGAAGCCGCCCTCGGTCACAATCGTTCGCAGAACCTGCCACTGCTCGATCGTCGTCCGCAGCATCACATCAGCCTTCGTCCGGCCCCTGGCTGCGATAAAGCGCCATGCGTTCCGGCGTGCGGAACACCGGCTCGCCATGACGATGTTTGGCCAAATCCTCGGTGGGACCACCGACTCGGACCGGACGCGGCGCGAAACGGGCCAGGCTGGTCACCCGGTCATACATCACGATCGCCCCGGCGATGCCCAGATTCACGCAGAATCGCGTCGGGATCTTCACCACATGATCGCATCGGGCCAGCAACTCCGGGGTCAGCGATCCTCGCTCGCGCCCCAGCACATAAGCGGCCTGAGACGGATGATGGAAGGACGGCAAATCGATCGCGTCCTCCACCAGTTCGACGCCGACCAAGCGGCATCCCTTTGGCAACTGCATGCTGGCGAGATCGGGAAAGGCATAAAAGGGCACCTGCGTCACCGCATCGGAGGTATCGGCCCGCCCGGCGGCACGGCGCGTGTAGTCGGCCGCCACGGTGAAGACGAAACCGGCGCCGAACGCATGGGCGGAGCGAAACAGGCTGCCGACATTGGCCTGCTTGCTCACGCCTTCGACGCCGATACCGAAATAACCCCTCATCTGCACCATATGATCCTTCCACTCCCACGAGGACGCCCCCGTCAAGCCGGCAACTCGTCCACGTTCTTGAGATAAACGACCCGTTGCGGCAAGGGAATGGAAATTCCCGCCGCCGCCAGCGCGTCGACCAGGCGGAAGCGTAGTTCGCTGGCGATCAGCGAGGCGTCGGCGCCCCGTCCATAATCGATCCAATATTGCAGTTTGAAGCCCATCGTTTCGCTTCCGAAGTCCTCGAACAGCACCCGGGGCGGCGGATCGGCAACGATATTGGAATGTCCATGAGCCACCGCCAGAAGCACCTCGGAGACGCGTTCGGGCGAAGCGCCATAGTCGACACCGACACTCACCGAACGCCGCACCTTGGCGTTCGAATAGGTCCAGTTGGTCACATTGTTCTCGATGAAGGTGGAATTCGGCACCAAGATCTCGATGCCGTCCGATGTGCGGACGGTCGACGAGCGAATACTGATATTGGTCACCGTTCCGACCACCGAGCCCACTTCGACCATATCGCCGACCCGCAACGGACGCTCGATCAGCAGCATGACGCCGCTGATCATATTTTTCAGCAAAACCTGGGTGCCGAACCCGACGCCGATCGCCAAGGCACCGCCCAGAAAGGCGAACACCGTCAGTGGGATATTGACCGTGTAAAGAGCGACGATGAACAGCATGGACAACACGATGACATGCAACCACCGCAGCACCGTGTTGGTGTGACCGGCGTCAAACCCGAGTTGGCGAGTCGCCAAGCGGCGGATAGCCCGCAACACCCACTCGGTCAACAGATAACCGATCAGAAGCAGCAGAATGACACCGAGACTCTTGCCAATGGTGATGCTGCGAATCGCCTGGACCTTGCGCCCGTCGATGTCGAGATTGTCCTCGGCGGTGAACAGCTCGAAATTCCAAAAGCTGACGATTCCCTGCCGGAGCGCGCTCTTCCAATCATCAAGCAAGCCGGTCCAGGTCCAGCCGTCGCCATCGGACACGAACTCCTTGCGCCACACCATCAGTGTCCGCCGCCAGGCTTCAACCGACTGCTGAGCCGACCGCAGCAACTCGGTCCTTTCCCGCTCGACGGTTAAAAAGCGCGACACCATGTCGGCCTCGGTTGCCGAGAGTTGCCCCTTTTGACGCAATTCATATTCGCCGATGCGTCCGTTCGAAAGCGCGATTTCGCGTTCGACATAGCGGATCAAGGTCCCAATCGAAGCGATGCGCTGATCCATCATCTTGCGGGCTTCCGACAGTTTGTCGGCGTCACCGCCATTGATCAGACGCCACCGAAATTGCCACCCGACCCGCTCCCAGCTGCGCAGTTCGAGCAGACGCTGGGTGGCATCCATGGCCAGGTCATGATTGTCGGATTGGCCCTGCCGCAATTCGAGCCATTGCGCGAGCAACGTCTGCCGCGCCGTTCGCTGCGCGGCGGATTCCGTTTCCTTCGGCGATTCGGCCCGGGCCGCGGTCAAAGCTTGCTGGGCACGCAGGACCTCCAGATGGATCGCTGCTGTCTTCGCGCTGAGGCTTTTCGCGCGCTCCTCCAATTGCGAGCGCTGGCGGTCGATGGCCTCCAGCACGCCATCCAGATCGGCTTGCGAAAAACGCACGCTTTTGCGCGCCACCCCAAGCTGCGTCTCCAGCAGGCGGGCCTCGTCCCGTTTCATCGCACCTTCCGCCTCGGCAATGGCGGTCTGGAGCTGCGCTTCCGCGACATCCTCGGCGGCAACGCGACTGCGCAGACGGGCGAG
>DATNIV010000190.1:0-5776 GCA_035604255.1 Telmatospirillum sp.
ATTCAGGGTTCCGCTTGGGCGTAGATCGAGAAACACGTTTGGAGCCGCGGCCGATACCATGGCGACCAGGGGCGGTGCGAGCACAACCGCGGCGTAATTGTTGACGCCGAGTACAAAGCGTTTGTCGGACGAGGCCGGATCGAACACGGCGGGTTCAAGGACGAGCATCATTTCCGCCAGCGCGTTGCGCACCGGCAGGGCGAGCATTTCGGCCTGCGGTGTCGGAACCATGCCGTCCGGCGTGCGGATAAACAGGTCATCCTTGAGCATGTGCCGCAGTCGGTTGAGGGCATGACTCATGGCCGGTTGGCTTAATCCGATACGCTTTCCCGCGCGGGTCACGCTGCGCTCCTGCATCACGGCGTCGAAGACGGTCAGGAGATTGAGATCGAAAGAGGCTAAATTCATGGCGTGAATATGCATGTGAAGAGAATGCATTTCAAGAATGAACGGCCCGTCCTATGTCTTCTCTTGCGGAGAGTGTTCCGCGTTTCTTGGAGAATGATGATGAAGCTCATTACCGCGTTCACCGTGGCCATGTTCGTAGCGGTGCCTGCTTTCGCACAGGATATTGCGAGCGTTTATGCCAATGAGGGCGCCATTGCGGCCGACCAGACGGTCCTTGCCTCCGCCCCGACACACCCCGCCGCCGAGCAGCAACTGGCGGCAACGCTGAAGTTCACCAATGCGTCTCCGCATAGCGCCACCGATACGGGGCCCTATGTCGACGACAATCCCCTCAACTGATGATCCTTTGGGCTCCCCGCTGGAGCGGTTTGCGAACGGGGGGATCAAGAAGCGTTTTCGTCATCTCCGGGCTTGGCCCGGGGACTCTGAGGATTGCCTGGCCAAACCCTGCATAGACGGAAATGCCTCCGTGCGCTGATGAGATCTCATCAGCGCTTTCGGAGCCGAATTATCCGACCCGGACGTCGGACAGAAAGCCGATGACTTCGTTGCGGAGTTGTTCGGAGTTGCGGGCCAGTGCGGTGGATGACGACAAAACTTGCTCGGCAGCGGCTCCGGTGGTGGCTGCCGCGCGGCTGACGCCATCGATGGTCTGCGTGACTTCGGCGGTTCCTTGCGCCGCCTCCTGGACATTCCTGGCGATTTCTTGCGTAGCGGCGCCTTGCTGCTCAATGGCCGAAGCAATTCCGGAGGAAATTCCCTGCACATGGTCGATGACGCCGCCGATCTCCTTGATGGCATCGACGGCTTGCCGCGTTTCTTCCTGGATCGCCGAAATCTGAATGCTGATTTCCTCGGTGGCGCGCGCGGTCTGGTTGGCCAAATTCTTGACCTCGCCGGCAACCACGGCAAATCCCTTGCCGGCGTCTCCCGCTCTGGCGGCTTCGATGGTGGCGTTCAGCGCCAGAAGGTTTGTCTGGCTGGCGATGTCGCTGATCAATTGCACCACTTTGCCGATCCGATCCGCCGTCGCCGCCAGATTTTGGACCATCTCGTTGGTTTGAAATGTCTTTTCCGAGGCGACCTGGGAAATGTCGGCGGCTTCCGTGACTTGATGGCCGATTTGGTCGATCGATGTCGCCAATTGCCGGGTTGCCGTGGCGATGCTTTCGACATTGCCGGACGATTGTACGGAAATGCTGGCGACCGTCGTCGCTTGGCAATTTGCCTGCTGTGCCGCGGCCGACATGGATTGTGCGGTTGCTTGCAACTCGCTGGCCGATTCGGAGACCACTTTGACGACACCCATGACGCTGGCTTCGAATTGATCGGCCATCGCTCTCATCGCCAGCTGTCGTTCTTTCGCCGCGCGTTCGGTGGCGTCTTTCTGTTCGCGGCGAAGCTTATCCATCTGGATGGCATTGTCTTTGAAAACCTGAACGGCCTTGGCCATGTCGCCGATTTCATCGCGATTTGCCGTCGCCGGAATGGCGACGGTCAGATTGCCCTCCGCCAACGCGGCCATCGCTTCGGTCATTGCCGCAATCGGTCTCGATATGCGGCGTGACGCGATGGTCGACAGCAGAAGGCTGAGCAGGATGCTGGCGCCGCCCACCGCCAGGGAAATGTTCATCGCTTCGGCGATCGTAACATCGGTTTGTGTGGTCACGTCGGCGGAAACCCGCGCGAAGTTTTCCGTCAAATTGCCGGCAAGAACCTCGATTTTTTGTGCATCGGCTTTTGCCAGGGCAACGATAGCCTGCGCTTCCGGCCGATCAAGCTCGCTGTTCTTCCCTTTGATCGCTCTCAGTTGCTCCGCTTGACGCTCATATTCGACGAGGCGCCGGCCCAGATCTTCGATCATGGCGCGCCGTTCCGGAGCGGTCGTCTGCGCAAGCAGAGTGACTTGCCGCTTCTTGGCTTCGGCAAGCGCGGCGGTGCTTCGCTGCCAATGCTCTTCTTCACCGGTCGCCATCGCTGTCCAAACTTCCATGCGGCTCTGAAACAGCTTCTTTTCGATGGTTTCGACGATGACCTCATTTTCGGTGACGCGTTTGACAAGCGAAAAGGAGGAAGCCGTCGAGCGGCCGGAATAGATCGACAACGCACTTAAGCATGCGATCATTAAGACAAGCGTGCCGAACGCAAACATGAGTTTGGCGGTGATTTTCATCTTCGTAATCATCATTTTCCCGAGAGAGTTCGGTTGTATCTTGTTTCTTGGTACAACCATTTGTTATGGCGCTCGTTATGCGGAATATACTACGAACGTATTATTTTCGTATATATGTTAAATGTTTCGAAATGTTGTTGTGCATGTCATTGAGTAATCGCTTGATTACTGCGGATGGATTCAATGAATCAGAAGAAATGCTTCAGAAGGCGCTGTAGATAATCTCGTTCGGCGGATGGCCGCTCCGCCTGTCCGGCGCGTCGTCGTAATTCGTCGAGGACTTCCCGGGCCTTCTTGACCTCCGCCTGATCGGGAATCTTTACCGTGTGGTCGTTTTCATCCCGACCGTTTCGCAAGGAACGCCCCAAAGGATCGCGTCCGGATCCCGGCCGAACTGTTCCGCCGCCGCTCTGTTTGGCCCAGGATTGCGCCGCCGCGCGGCTACCGTCCTGAAGGCGGGCCACGGCTTCCGTCTGGGCGTCGATGGCATCTTGCAAGGCGTCTTGCTTGAGGGCCTGGGTCGAATCCTGCATCGCCTGTTCGGCCTGTCCCAAAGCATCGGGAACATCCGCGCCCATGTCGTCCATGCGCTGGAGCGTTTGTCGCAAGCGCTCGCGCAACCCTTCTTGGCGTTCCACGTCCATCTTTCCGGCGTCGCTCCGATGATTTCGGCCATCCTGGCGGCGCTTCTGTTCGGAGCCTGTGGGATCCGGTGTCTTCTGCGCGCGCTTGAACACATCGTCCAAAAGCTGTCGTTGCTGTTCCGTGATCGTCTGCAAGTCGCGCAAGCCTTGCCGCATCTTGGAGGCCTGTCCGCTCATTTCGCCTGAGGGCGCGCTTCCCAGTCCATCCAGCATCTGGCGAAGTTCGCTCAACATTTGCCTGGCGGCCTCAGATGAGCCGGTTCGCGACAAGGCGCGCATATGCTCCAGCATTCCCTCCAGTTCCTCGGGCGAGACCGTCGGTTGATCGGGGTCGGCGGGCAGAAGCGGTTCGCCTTGGCGTTCCGCCTGTTCGGCAAGGGCATCGAGGTAACGGGCCATGGCGGTCTGCAACTCGGTCATCAAGCGTTCGATTTCGGCTTGCGAGGCCCCGTCGGCCAGGGCCTGTTCGAGAGCGCGCGCCGTCTCGTCGAGGGCGCGTTGCGCCTCGGGTCTATCGCCTTCCTCAATGCGAAGTGCTGTTTGCCACAAGAGGTCGATGACAGACGGAATCGCGTCCGGAGACTGGTCGTGGCGCAATCGGGACGAGGCGGTCGACAACGCCAAAAAGACCGTGACATCTTGTCCGAAGCTCTCCGGTTGCGCTGCGATGCCGGCGAGAGCGTCGGCGACGTCAAGACGTTGATCGGGCGTCACGGCAAGATGTCCCCGTTGCGCGACGATGGCGCGCGCCACGGGGTTGGTGAACGTCCGTTCGGGAAGACTGACGTTTGCCGGCTCACCCGTCGCCCGCTGGCCGGCGACATTTTCCGCTTCCGGTTCGATCGTGACCGGCAGACCGGCCCAAGGGTGGTTGGTCAGATCGTGCCATGCCGCTTGACGCACTGTGGCCGGATGACCGCCCCCGAGGGGGAGCGTGATCGACATGGGCGTTGCGTCGGGACGATCGACGCGGCGTATATTGGCCCAGGCCTTGGCGATGCCGTAGGTGTCCCGGCCTTCGATATCCAGCCGCAGACGACCCTCCGGATCACTTTCGGGAGGAGAGGCGAAGCCGATCGAGGGGGGCGATATGTCCTGAAGTGTGATCCGCCAGGTTCCTATTTGCCGTCGCCCTTGACGAATCTGAAGACGGCCTTGGCTGTCGATCGTGCTTTCGAGACGTTGGCTGCCCCCATCCAATGTCTGAAAAGGATGGCTTTTGCCTGCGAAAAACAATTGCGCCTTGCCATGTCCACCTTGCAGCACGGCAAGCAATTTCGTGTCGGCAGGCAGGACGAGCGGTTGGTTGGTCGAACGGTCGTCCAGAAGGATTGGCGCTTTTCCGGTGTAGTCCGGTGGCGTGAGCCAAACCTGAAGCATGGGGCCTGGACCACCCAGATGGGCCAGATTAGGCCGAACGGCGCGGAGCAGCCGCTCCGTCACATCGTGGGTTCCTCCGCTGAGCGCGATGGCCAGCAGCAAGAGCGGCGCGAAACGAAGCCCCCAGGGGTCATGGCGCGCGAGATCGGGAGCGGGGCGTTTCAGCGAGAGCTGTTGGAGAACGGCTTGCAGCCGTCGCTGTTCGGCTTGCCACAGGGTCTGCGCCACGGGATCGCCGGCACCGGCGCTCAGTCGGTCGGTCAAGGTTTGCAGCGGCCGATGAGCGAGGCCGCTGTCTTGTTCCAAGCGCCGTCCGGCTTCGGAGACGCTCGGCCACGGCAAGCGGAAAACACGCCAGCAGACAATCAGGACGGCGAGACCGAAGGCGAGCAGAAGTCCGGCGTGGAGCCAGCCTGGCGCCAAAGGGAGCACGTCGAACAAGGCCAAGGCGAAAAAGGTGGCGAGCAGGCTGGGCAGAGGCCAAGCCCGCCGCCATGCGTGTTCCCACCATAGGGTCAGATGGGCGGCGTAGAGCCGCCGGCGCAGACGGGGTGGGAGTTGCCTCTCGTCTGCCTGTTGCCCTTTCGTTTTATCGTCCGTCCGCCGATCGGCCACCAAGCCTCCATCGCCGCTTTGGCCCCTGCACCGGACTCATAACCACGGTGGCAGGGACTCCAAAGCGAGCATCTCCTCATATGTGGGGCGGGCGCGGACCACCGCAAAGTGGTCGTCTTTGACCAACACTTCGGGAATCAAAGGGCGCGAATTGTACGTCGACGACATGGCGGACCCGTAGGCGCCCGCGGTGGCGAAGACGATCAGATCGTCCTTGGCGATCGGCGGCAGCATCCGCTGCTTGGCGAAGGTGTCGCCACTCTCGCAGATTGGCCCAACCACGTCGACGGGATGAAGGGAGACGTTCTCGACGGAGCGCGACGCATCGTCGGACGCAGCCTGGACGACCGGCAAGATCGCGTGATAGGCATCGTACATCGCCGGGCGGACCAGATCGTTCATTGCGGCGTCGCAGATGACGAAGTTGCGCGTCGTCCCTTCTTTGACATAGATGACGCGACTGACCAGAATACCGGCGTTGCCAACCAACATGCGGCCCGGCTCCAGGATCAACCGGCATCCCAAATCACCCAAATGGTCGCGAATGACCGCCGCA
>DATNIV010000191.1:0-2797 GCA_035604255.1 Telmatospirillum sp.
ACCGATAATCAGCGGCACCACGAAGGTATTCAGGCCGCGTTTCGGCAATGTGGAGACGGTCGCTTCGACCATCTGCCAATTTCCGGCCTTGGCCTGCTGTTCGGCGACCAGCAGAGCGGCGACCGCAGCCTCGCCATCGAAGGTCAGAAGACGCTGAGAGACGGCGGCGGCCGATTGCAGTTGGCCGCCGGCCGCCAACGACAGATAGGTCCTCTGCAGCAATTCGATATTTTCGGGATCCTCTGCCAAGGCCCGTTGCAGATAAGCTGACGCCGCCGCCAAATCATTCTGATTTTGAGCGAACCGGCCCGCCAGATAGTTCCCGGCACCAGACCCGCCGGGCGCCATTGGCCGACCGATCAGCGCACTGTCGGCCAACAACGAATCCGCTCCATCCGAACGCAGATGACCGTCGCAAGCCGGCAATAGCGCCATCAAGAGAGTGGCGCTCAACCACCGAACGCCGAGAGCGCGGCGAACCGCCGACCCACGCATCACCATCTCCACACCCTCACGCCACCCGCTCCGGCGGCAGCCACATTCTTACATATTGGGATAGTTCGGACCCCCGCCGCCCTCCGGGACCACCCAATTGATGTTCTGGGTTGGATCCTTGATGTCGCATGATTTGCAATGGACACAATTCGAAGCGTTGATTTGCAGACGGGGCGATTGTCCGGCGTCATCTCTTACAATCTCGTAAACGCCGGCCGGACAATAGCGCTGCTCCGGCGCATCGTACAGGGCAAGATTGACATTAACTGGAACATTCGGATCCTTGAGCTGAAGATGAACCGGTTGGTTTTCCTCATGAGTGGCATTCGATATGAACACCGAGGACAATCGATCGAACGTCACCTTGCCGTCCGGCTTCGGGTAGACGATGGGACTCGAGCGGTCTTTGGTGCGCAATTGGTCATGATCGGCATGCACCGGCAGCGTCCACGGCGCCTTGCCTCGAAAGACATAGGTATCCAGAGCCGAATAGGCGAGCCCTGCCCACAAGCCCCAATGAAACGCCGGACGAATATTGCGGGCCCGAGAGAGTTCCTCCCACAGCCAGGAGGCCTTCAAGCGTTCCGGATAGCTGAGAACTTCCCGCGTTTCGGCGTTCTCGCCCAGGGCTTCGAACACGGCTTCGGCGGCCACCATGCCCGACTTCATGGCCGTATGGATGCCCTTGATTTTCGGCGTGTTGAGAAAGCCTGCGGTATCGCCAATCAGAAGTCCCCCCGGAAAGGAGAGCTTCGGAATCGATTGCAACCCGCCTTCCGACAAGGCCCGCGCGCCATAGGCGATTCGTTTCCCCCCCTCGAAGGTCGGACGGATCGCCGGATGGTTTTTGTAGCGCTGCAATTCCTCGAACGGCGACAAATAGGGATTCTTGTAATCCAGCCCCACGACAAAGCCGACAGCCACCTGATTGTTTTCCAGATGATAGAGGAATGACCCGCCATAGGTCGCGCTGTCCAACGGCCACCCCACCGAATGGACCACCAAACCGGGCTTATGTTTCGCCGGATCGATCTCCCACAATTCCTTGATGCCGATGCCATAGGTCTGAGGATCGGCATCCCGGCGCAGAGAGAACCGTTCGAACAGTTGCTTGGTCAAAGACCCCCGGCAGCCTTCGGCGAACATCGTTTGACGCGCCAGCAATTCGACGCCCGCGGTGTGATTGGCGGTGGGTTGACCGTCACGACCGATTCCCATGTCGCCGGTGGCGATGCCCCGCACGGCGCCGCTGTCATCGTAAAGGACTTCCGCAGCGGCAAAACCGGGGAAGATCTCCACGCCCAGGTCCTCGGCTTGCGTCCCCAGCCAGCGCACCAAATTACCGAGACTGACGATGTAATTGCCGTGGTTATGCATTTGCGGCGGCGTCGGCAGCCGGATTGCGCGGGTTTCGGTAAAGAACAGAAAGTGGTCATCACCGGCCGGCGTCAGAAGCGGCGCGCCTTTTTCTTTCCAGTGAGGGATCAACTCGGCGAGCGCCCGAGGCTCCAAAACCGCACCGGAAAGAATATGGGCCCCCAATTCCGAGCCTTTTTCGATGACGCAAACAGACAGTTCGCGATCGCTTTCGATCGCCATTTGTCGCAACCGGATGGCCGCGGCCAAACCGGCAGGCCCGCCACCAACGATGACCACATCGAACTCCATCGCTTCTCTTTGCATGTCGCCCTCTTCCAACGTCGATCTCATCGGCTTTTCGCCGTTTCCGGGATTCCCCATTGTCCTGTCACAACCTCTATAACATAGCCGCCACCCTCTGCCGACTGTGCAAACGCAGCAAAGGCAGGGCCCTGACTTTTGACATGACTTTTGAAATGTTCCCATCCCGACCGGCCATGTTAGGCTTGGCGCATGACCTCAGTTCAGACAACGCCCATATTGTCGCCCGCACAGCTGCTTCGCTGGTATCTGGACGCCGGCGTCGACGAAGCGATCGGCGAACATGCCCTGGACCGCTATGCTCTGGCCGTTGCCGCCCGCGCCGAAACGACGGCGCGGACGCACCCAGCAAGTGTCGTCCCAACAACGCCGACCACGTCCCTTTCGGCGACGAGCCTCATCGCACCCGCGCCCCCTCAGTCCGGACAAGAGGCACCGCGGGTCAGTTCCGCTCATCTGGCGATGGAATGCCAGACGCTGGACGATCTCAAAGCGGCGATGGAACGCTATGACGGTTGCGCGCTGAGACGGACGTGCCAGCGCACGGTATTCGCCGATGGCAATCCGGAGGCCCGTGTGATGCTGATCGGCGAAGCCCCGGGTGCCGATGAAGACCGCTTGG
>DATNIV010000192.1:0-4364 GCA_035604255.1 Telmatospirillum sp.
CACCCCGCCTTGCCCGACCACCCCCTCTGAAAACAACGCAATTCCTGGCTTTCCCGCGACATTCGGATGACTGGCACGCCTTCTGCATTGAGATCGGCGAACGTCATTCGCAGGAACATGTGTGATGGAAAACACCTCTTACGTCGCCTTGTCTCGCCAAGCCGCCTTGTGGCGGCAGATCGAGGTTGTGGCGAACAATTTGGCCAATGCCAACACGCCCGGCTTCAAATCGGAACAGATGATGTTCACCGACTATATGGTGAAGAGCAAATCCGCTTCGACGCCCTTTGGCCGCCAGGTTTCCTTCACGCGCGACATCGGAACCATGCGCGATACCCGCGAGGGTCCGGTCACCAAGACCAACGCGCCGCTTGACGTCTCCATTCATGGCGACGGCTACTTCACCATCGACACGCCGTCAGGTCCGCGTTACGCGCGCGCCGGCCATTTCCGCCTGGATGACAATGGCATGATCGTCACCGCTTCGGGATATCCGGTGATGCAGCAAAATGACACGCCCATCGTGCTGGCGCCCAACGAAGCGGAGATTTCCATTGCCGGCGACGGCACGATTTCGAGCGAGAACGGCGTCATCGGAAAACTCAAGGTCGTGACATTCGACAACGATCAGGCGCTGCGGGCGGCGGGCGACGGCACTTACCAGACGACCCAGACGCCGAATATCCCCGACAGCGCCAATGTCAGCCAAGGCATGCTGGAGGATTCCAACGTCCAGCCGGTCGTCGAAATGACCAACATGATGACCATCATGCGGAACTACGAAAGCATCCAAAACTTAATTCAGAATGAGCATGACCGGCAACTGAAAGCCTTTCCGGTCCTGTCTCAGTCGCAGCAGACCGCTTAAGAAGGGGTAGACACCATGAGGGCCATGAACATCGCCGCCACCGGAATGCAGGCGCAGCAAACCAATGTGGAAGTGATCTCGAACAACATCGCCAACATGAACACCACCGCCTACAATCGGCGGCTGCCGGCATTTACCGATCTTTTATATCAAAACGTGCAGCGGGTCGGCACATACTCGTCGGACAACAACACCATCGTGCCTTCGGGTATCCAACTCGGACTGGGCGTGAAGACCACCTCGGTCTATCGCGCCACCGAACAGGGCAGCCTGTCCAACACCAACAACAGCCTCGACCTCGCGATCCAAGGCAAAGGTTATTTCCAGGTCCAGCTTCCGAACGGAACGACGTCCTATACCCGCGATGGCACGTTCGCTCTCAGCGCATCAGGACAGATCGTCACCGCCGAAGGCTATACCGTTCAGCCGGGCATCACGATTCCCAACAATGCGCTCTCCACCACCATCAACAATTCAGGCCAAGTGTCGGTGACCTTGTCCGGCCAAACCGCGGCAACCGTCGTCGGCCAGCTGACATTGGCCAACTTCCCCAACGAAGGGGGCCTGGAAGCGCAAGGCAGCAACCTTTTCCTGCAAACCACATCGTCTGGCTCCCCCATCACCGCCGTTCCGGGCAGCACCGGCTTCGGCACGGTCTTGCAGGGTTATCTCGAGCAATCGAACGTCAATGTGGTCTCGGAGGTCACCAATCTGATCAGCGCCCAGCGGGCCTATGAGATGAACTCCAAAGTGATCCAGACCACCGACAATATGATGCAGACAACCTCGCAGCTCAAATCGTAGTCATAAAGGGCAACCGTCATGAACCGTTTGCTTCTTCCCCTCGCTCTTGCGTTCGGCCTCGCCGCCCAATCGGCCGCCGCCGGCGCATTGTTGCGGCCGAATATCGTGGTCGACGGCGATGTGGTGAAGTTGGGCGATGTGTTCGATAACGTCGGCGCCAAGGCCGACGTCGCCATCGCCCGCTCGCCGGCGGCCGGTCGTCGCGTCACGCTGGATGCGGACTGGTTGCAGCGTATGGCCAATATTCATGGCGTCGATTGGCGGCCGCAGAACGTCTTCGAGCAGGCCGTGGTGGAACGCTCCGGCGTGACCGTCACCCATGAGCAGATCGAAGCGGAACTGCTCACGGCTCTCGCCGGCCAGGGGATCACCGAAAATGCCCAGATCGAACTGGCCAACCGCGCGGTTCAGATTGTTGTCCCGGTCGGCGTCTCGTTGCAGATCGGCGTCCGCGACCTCTTCTATGACAGCCGTTACAAGCGCTTCACGGCGACGGTCGAAGTCCCCGCCAATTCGCCCAGCGCGACGCGCGTTCGGGTCACCGGCCGCGTCTTCAAGAGCATCGATGTTCCCGTGCTCGCCCGCCAGGTCAATCGTGGCGACGTGATCGCCGCGCGGGACCTGACCTGGGCGAAAATGCGCGAAGATTCGGTTCGCCGCGACGTCATCGTCGATCCAAGCGAAGTCATCGGCATGACCCCCCGGCAAACGGTGCGCAGCGGACAAATGATCTAGACCAGCGACGTCCAAAAGCCGATCGCCGTTCCCCGCGGCGCCCTGGTCACGATGATCCTGAAAAATGGGGCCATGTCGCTGTCGGCCCAAGGCCATGCCGTCGAACAAGGCAGCGTCGGCGACATCATCCGCGTGACCAACAGTCATAGCAATCTGACCGTCGAAGGCCGGGTCGAAGGACCGAATATGGTCAGCGTGTCGTTGAACGGCACCGCCGCCCTGGCCAATTGAGGAGCAAGACCATGAAGAGCAAGCGTTCGTTTTCCTTCAAAGCCGCTCTTTTGTTGTCGGCCACCGCGTCCGTCAGCAGTTGCAACTTCCTCGACAAGCTGTCGGAAGTCGGTGAACCGCCAAAGGTCTCCAGCATTCAGGATCCGACCCAAGTCGCCAATTATCGTCCGGTCAGCATGCCGATGCCCGCCCCGACCGCCCCGCCGTCCGGCACCAATTCCTTGTGGCGCGCGGGGTCCAGGGCCTTCTTCAAGGATCAGCGGGCCACCGAAATCGGCGATATCCTGACCGTCTCGGTCAACATCAACGAAAGCGGCCAGCTGTCCAACAAAACCTCGACGGCAACCACGGGTTCGGAAGCGGCCAATCCCAGCTTCACGATGTTGGGACTCGAAAAAAGCGTCGGCAAAGTCTTTGGCGGCGCCAGTTCCACCAATCTGTTCAGTTTCGGCAGCAGCGGCGGCATGACGGGCACGGGCAGCATGGCGCGAACCGAACAAGTGGTCATCAATCTGGCCGCCACCGTCACGCAGAAGCTCCCCAACGGCAATCTGGTAATCGCCGGCAAGCAGGAACTGCGAATCAACGGAGACATGCGCGAGCTCTCCGTTCAGGGCATCATCCGAATCGAGGATATCTCCTCGCTCAATACGATCACCTCGGATAAAATCGCCGAAGCGCGCATCACCTACGGCGGACGCGGTACCTTGGCCGACATCCAGCAGGCGCGTTACGGACAACAGATCTTCGATATCATCGCACCTTTCTAAGCCTCGCCATCGGCGCGGGGCCAGAGCGAGGATTGGGTTTCGTCGTGCAATCAGTGGAAAAAACAGCCAAAAATCGTCACCCACGGGCTCGACCCGTGGGTCTATTTGTCTTGTCCGCCAGACAAGGATGCCCTGACAACAGATGGATTGCCGGATCACGTCCTGACCTTTCCCCATAGTCCGTGCCGGACACGGGGACTTGTGTCGCATCGCCGACGATGTTTCGTTCAAGCGAGGGAACAATCCAAGATTTTGAGATGACCGAGGTTTAAGGCAACACGGACGGACGCGGACAACCACGGACGGACACCGATGAGAGCGGAAATCGCCCCCAGCCTCGACGCGCTGACGGAAAAGATCATCGGCAGCGCTTTCGCGGTTTCCCGCACTCTTGGGCACGGCGTCTTGAAGATGGTTTATCGGCAATCCTCGCGTCGAAGTGAAGCGGGTTATCTTATGACGTCCGTGCCAATCCGTGGTCGTCCGTGTCCGTCCGTGTTGCTGAACCACCCCTCCGCCTCGAAGGTTCGGCGCGTCAAGGCACAAGCCTAGCCGACGACCGCGCGCCGGCGGGCGGCAAAATTTGCCGCCCCTGTTTCTCCGACCGATCGCCTTTCCGCGCTTTATAGATAATTCGTCAAATGAATCTTGCTGAGCTGGGCCACCGCCAGATAGGACGCCTGCAACTGTGTCTGATATTGGGAAACCTTCGCCGCCGTTTGCGCGGTATCCACATCCTTGACGCCACTGAGGGAATTCTGCAGATAGGTCACATAGGTCGTCTGTTGCTGTTGGGCGTCGGTCAACTCCTTCGACACGACTCCGACCGTTTCCTGCTGATTGGCAAGGTCGGTGACCGCGCTGGTGGCCACGCCGAGCGCCGATTTGAGCGTGCTTTGCAATGACGCCGTGTTCGTCACACTGGACAGGCCAAGCGTTGTCGCCGCCGTTCCTGA
>DATNIV010000193.1:0-3948 GCA_035604255.1 Telmatospirillum sp.
GCATCGGCAGCGGCGATGGCGCGTTGCGCTTCGAGCGCCCGGCAATCGGCGACCTCGGCCAACAAAGAGCCGTCGGCCGGATTGGTCACCGGGAACGTCCCGTTTCCCTCGGCGGAAACCCAAGACCCGTCAATATAGGCGTGCCGGCGCAAAAGTGCCGCGTCCTGAAAGTCGATCATATGTGCCGCGCTCCGACTGAATTATGGTGGTGACGAAAATAGCAGTGTTTAAAACTTTAAACAACCAAATTTGGACAATTTTGCTGAATATTCTATCTTTTCATGCGATTCGACGTTTAAATGCTTAAACTTAAATTCGGCAAATGAACCACAGAGACACAGAGAACGCAGAGATTTTTCAAAGTGTTATGGAAACGCGAAGGCTCACCCAAAAGGTGACAAGAGCTATTCGACAAAGTCGTTGTTTTTTTCTGCGTTCTCTGTGTCTCTGTGGTGAAACGCTCTTTTTAGGTTAAAATATCGAACAGCGGTGGAGGAGAGAAATATGGAGATCGACGTCGGCGCCCGTCTGCGGGCCATTCGCGAAAAGAGCGGATTGTCCCAACGACAGTTGGCCCAGCGGGCCGGCGTGACCAACGGCACCATTTCGCTGATCGAACAAAACCGCAGCAGCCCCTCGGTTGCCTCTTTGCGTAAAGTCCTGGGCGGCATCCCGATCACCCTGGCCGAGTTCTTCAGCCAGGACGCTCTGCCGCCCGCCGAACAGATCTTTTTCCACGCCGGTGATCTGGTCGAACTGGCCAGCGACATTCCGGCCGCCAAAAAAGGGGCCATCTCCTTCCTGCAGGTCGGCGACCTGCGCGGACGCAATCTGCAAGTCCTCAAGGAGCGCTACGAACCGGGCGCCGACACCGGAACCGGCAAAAATATGCTGCAGCACGAGTCCGAAGAGGGCGGCGTCGTCATCGAGGGAGAAGTCGAACTGACCGTCGGCGACCAAAAGCAGATCCTGAAACCCGGCGACGCCTATCTGTTCGACAGCCGCATTCCGCACCGATTCCGCAACATCGGCGACAAACCCTGCATGCTGATCAGCGCCTGCACCCCTCCCTACCTTTGAGATCGCCCTCATCTCCGAGCCCCCCTCACGCCCCACCTATCAACCGCTCGCTGCGACGACGCAGGAGTTCGAGACATACGAGGAGCACGACGGAGGTCAGGATCAGCACGGTCGCCACCGCGGTAATGGTCGGGTTGATGCTTTCGCGGATGCCGCTGAACATTTCGCGCGGCAAGGTCCGCTGTTCCGGTCCGGCGATCATCAAGGCCACGACCACCTCGTCGAAGGAGGTGGCGAAAGCGAACAGAGCGCCGGACGCCACGCCCGGCATGATCAATGGCAATATCACACGAAAGAACGCCGTCAGCGGCGGCGCACCGAGACTGGCGGCCGCCCTTGCCATGCCGACATCGAAATGGGCCAGTGTCGCCGAGACGGTAATGACGACGAATGGCGCGCCCAACACGGTATGGGCGATGATCAGACCGGTAAAACTGTTGGACAGACCAAGTGGGGCAAAAAAGAAATAAACCCCGATGGCGGTGATCACCACCGGCACGATCATCGGCGAGAGCAAGAGGGCCATCACCACCGGTTTGAAAGGAAATCGCGCCCGACTGAGGCCGATGGCGGCGAGTGTTCCCAGGATCGTCGCCAAAATGGTCGCCGAAACGCCGATGATCATGCTGTTGCGCAGGGCCGGCAGCCATTTTTCGGAGGTCAGCAATTCTTCATACCAGCGCAGCGAAAACCCCGGCAACGGATAGGTCAGAAAATTGCCGGAACTGAACGACAGCGGAACGATGGCCAGAATCGGCACCAGCAAAAAGAACAGCACCGCCACACCACAGACCCACGTCAGGGCGGAACCGAATTTTTGCGAAAAGGTCGTGGGAGCTTGCGGCATCGACATGCTTATCACCCCATCTTGATGGCGCCGCCGCCGACCAATCGGCTGTAGACGCCATAGAGAATCATCGTGGTCGCCAGCAGCACCGCACCCAACGCCGAGGCCATGCCCCAATTGACGCTATCGGTGGTGTAGAAGGCGATGAAGTAGCTCAGCATCTGATCGCCGGCGCCACCGACCAGCGCCGGCGTGATGTAATAGCCGATGGCCAGAATGAAGACGAGCAGACAGCCGGCAGCAATACCCGGCAGACATTGCGGCAGATAGACCCGCAGGAAAGCCACCCATGGCGGCGCTCCGAGACTGACGGCCGCCCGCATGTAATGCGGTTTGATCGCCTTCATGGTGGAATAGAGCGGTAAAATCATGAAGGGCAGCAACACATGGGTCATCGCCACATGCACGCCGATGCTGTTGTAGATGAGCCTGATCGGCGCCTCGATGACGCCCAGCCACATCAACAGATGATTGACCAGTCCTTCGTTTTGCAGCAGCACCACCCAAGCGGCGGTTCGCACCAGAAGCGATGTCCAAAACGGGAGCAAGACGAGGATCATCAGGATATTGGCGATCTTGGCCGGCTGGGTCGACATCAGATAAGCAACCGGAAACGCCAGAAACAGGCACAACAGAGTCACCGTCAAACTGATGCGGAAGGTCCGCCCCAGAACGTCGAGATAAATGGCCCGATCCTCCGGACTGCGCACGATGCTGCCGGTGGCGTCATGCTGAAGGTCGACGGCCGCCAGCAGATAAAAATCGGTTAGCGGCCCACTGGCGCGCTTGATCGCGGCCCAGGTTTCGCGCTCCCCCCAGCGCTTGTCCAAACCGATCAGAACCTCGCGGATATCCGCCACATCGGCTTCCGGCGCCTTGCGGGCCGTATTCATGATGATGGTGCGGAACCCATTGATGTCATAGTTGAGACGCCGCGCGGCGGCGCTCGCCGTCCCCTTCGCCCGCGCCAGGGCAAGATCGGCGGCAGCCGCCCGAAAGGCCTCGTCCGCCGGCAACCCCTGGCCATCCCAACGCTTCAGGGCGGCAATGGTACGCGGCATGACGCCGGAGACCTCGGTATCCTCGACGCTGCGCCAAAGCATTCCGGCAATGGGCATGGCGAAACTGACGACAACGAACAGCAGAAGCGGCGCCACAAGGCCAAACGCCACCAGCTTCCGCCGCCGATCGGCACGCCGCAGACGAACCTTGAGCGACGCGCCGTCACCCAAGGGCGTCTCGGCGGGCAAAGCCGAAACGCCGCTCTCCGTGGTCATTTCGCCTCCTTGAGCGGCGCATGCGCAAAGCAATCTTCGGCGCGGAACGACAACTCGATCCGGTCACCGGGCTTGGGCTGCGGCGAATGGGGTCTTGCCTGCATCTTGATCATCAAACTCGACTGGTCCGCAGCCTCCATGACCACCCGCAAATGATCGCCGAGATAAATGGTCTCGACCACCGTTCCGACCAGACGGTTGACCGCCCCTTCGGGCGCATCGCCGATGAACAGGCGCTCGGGCCGGATCGACAAGACAGTCGGCATCTCCACGCCATAGACATTGACGCGGGTGGCCAGAATCCGCCCCCCGTCCTTCAGAACAACGGTGCACCGGTCTCCGTCGATACTCTCCACCTCTCCCTGGAGGTTGTTGTTTTCGCCGATAAAATTGGCAACGAAGGCGTTCTTCGGCTGCTCATAAAGAACCGACGGGGGAGCGATCTGCTGAATGACGCCGTCATGGAAGACAGCCACGCGATCGGACATGGTCAGCGCTTCGGACTGATCATGGGTGACATAAACCACGGTGATGCCGAGCCGCTCATGCAGATGCTTGATCTCCATCTGCATATGCTCGCGCAACTGCTTGTCGAGCGCCCCCAATGGTTCGTCCATCAGGACCAATTCGGGGTCGAAAACCAGAGCGCGCGCCAAAGCGACGCGCTGCTGCTGACCGCCCGACAATTGGGCCGGACGGCGTTTTCCGAATTCGGCTAGGCGGACCATCTCCAGCGCGTGAGCG
>DATNIV010000194.1:0-10263 GCA_035604255.1 Telmatospirillum sp.
TACACCTCGAAGACATCGATGAGCGATCATATTAGCAACTGTGCGCCGATTAACCAGCACGGTGTCCAGACGCGAAGGCTCAATTGGAGAAATATCTTTTTTCGGCGTCGCGAATGATTTCGATTCCCTGGATCATGTCCGTCATCATGAAATCGGCGCGTTTGATCGGCCCACCGGCGCGCGAATGCGGAAAGGCATGGGCGAAGGCATTCATTTTGACGGTCAAACCGCACAACGCGGCGCCGATCGTGACATGGTGGCGTTCCACCATGCCTTTGACCGCCTGAAATTCCTCTTGACTGATGTTGTCCCACATCTGGTGGGTTCGCTTTTCGAAAGCCTCAAGCGTTCCGGTGATCTTCGCCGTGACCGAGTTGATGACGTCCTCGACGACATCGCAGGTCTTCATCAGATTGCCGTTTTGCTTCAACTGAAAATGCCGGCGGATTGGCGTCAGGGATTCCAGACATGCCGTAAAATAGGGCTCAAGCCGCTCCAAACAATAGCGAAAATAGGAAAGCGACATGAACGTATCACCATAATTCTCGAGAAATATGGGAACATCCATGATGTCAATGGACAGCGTCTTCGCCATATTGGTGAGACGCTCGCGCGCTTTGGCCACGTCCGGATCGCGAAACATCTTGATAAGATCATCATAGGACTTAACGTCGAGACCATCTTCCCCATAGATGATTTTGGTCAAGGGCCGCGTGAACATGATCATATAACGCGACAATTCTTCGGCTTTTTCCGGACTAAGCCGTAAACTTTCGTGATCGTTTACCGAAATATGAAGTTGTCGCAAGGAAATTCTCAGGGAATACACGTCATAGCTTGGAAGAAGCGCCAACTGCCGAATAATAACATGATCTGGATGCAGTTCTCCCGGCTTCCATCCACAAATTGCCGGCAACGATTCCACATCAACCTGACCGGAACCCGTCTGCTCATCCCGAAATATCTCAACAATACTCTTTAGCTGCGAATTCTTTATGAGACGCGCCGTTAAAATACTCTTTGTCGTGATCGGTAAGATAGACAGAGGTAATATGAACATTGAGTCCATATCGGTATCTTCGATCAGATCCAGCCTGTCTTCCAACCCGTCCTCGCTCCAACGGGGCCCCTCGTCCAAACGAAATTTTGGGGGACCACCAAAGTCATAGGCTACGCGGCCTTTCCGTTCACTTCAAGCGGGGTCCGGCGAATGAGCGCCGTCTTTGGTGAAACAAAGGGCAGCAAATCTTTTGGCCGCAGTGTTCTCTTCTCTTTGACGGTCAAAAAATGGCGGGAGACTTGCCTCACAGCAAGAAAAGGATATCCTCCGTTCCATTCAAAGGGGAGGACCGCATGAAGAAGGGGCTTGTTTTCGTTTTCGTCCTGTTTACGACCGCTTGCACGAGCATCGGCGATATGCCCATGTTCGGAAAAAATTCGCCAAAAGTGCTCTCGGGAGACGACAGCCAAGTGCTCCTTTACGACGCCATTGGCGTCAATCCCGCAGCCGGCGAAGCGACAGCGAAAAAATATTGCGCCAGCTACGGCAAGACGGCGGAATGGAAATCCCGTGGCGGCAGCGATCCGGATTGCATCAGCATGCAGATGAATTACTGCGTCACCTACCTCTGCAAATAGGCCGCCGCCGGCCGAAGAGACGGCGCTACGGGGAATTGCAATGCCGTCATTGCCGGACTTTTGATCCACGGCTGTCCGGCACGCCTTGTGTTTCGCCTATATTTGTGTTGTGACCACAACCAAAAACCGTCATTGCCGGACTTGATCCGGCAATCCATGATTGCATGGATCGGCCGACGTCATGTGAAGCGGCACGTGGATGCCCGTGTCAAGCACGGGCATGACGACTTTTGGTTAAGCAATCAGGCATAAGCTTCCGCGAATATTGAGGGAAAAACCGTGCCGGACGCCCGACTCCATGGACCCCGGCGTCGCCTGCCTCTCGGTGATCCCGCTCTCGCCTGTAAACCACATCCCTCCCACCACGAAAAAAAGCCGGCGTCGCGATGACGCCGGCCTTCTTTCGTTTCCGCTTCTTGACAGAAAGCACCAGGCCCCAAAAGGCCTGGTGCGCTCTGACGATTAGAAGCCGATCTGGGTGGTGAACTGGAAGCGGTTGTCGATCGCCGTCGTACCAGACGTCGCGCGAGTCGCACCAGCAACACCGATAAGATTTTGACCAGCCACCGTACGCGCGTTGGCGCGGATGTAGGCCGGGCCCATCATGACGAAGGAATTCGGCGACCACATCAGGTTGAGCTCGATTTCCTGGAAGTCGGTCGGCAGACCCTGAATACCAGAGGAGGTGCTGGTGTTCACGAGGCTGTTGGTGAGCAGGCTGCTCTTCTGCCAGATCTTCTGGTCACCCCAAATGACGTTCGACTGCCATGTGTTGGTGTCGTTCCAGAAATGCTGGTAGCTGACTTCGTAGCTGCCCGCCAGGGTGCTCTGCAGTTTGCCGTTCGTATCGACGACCGCCGAGGCATTCTGGTTGATGCTGTTGAAGTTCATGTAGCGGCCGATGCCCTGGCCACCTTCGACGCGAACATACACGGCATTCTTCGGGTTGCCGAAGCCGGTGTAGATCTTGCCGCCACCGGTCAGACCCCAAGCGACGGTCGAGTCGTGGGTTGCGCCCGTGAACTTGCTGCCCGCGGCCGAACCGAGAGGAATGCCGACCGTGTCGATGCTGAGATCACGCACCATGGCGGTCAAATAGGTCCGACCCCAGGATTCGTTGTGGGCGAACTTGGCCAGCACGTCCGGATATTTGTGGTTGAAGTTGGTGGCGTTGTTGATGCCGGCGCCGCTGAGCGCTTCGTTATCCGCACCAGCGAAATCGCTGAAGGGATTTTCGACGGAGAAGTACATCTGGTTCTTCTGAGCCGGATCGATGTCCCAGCGATAGGAGATCAAAGCCTGACGGACGCCGGACTCCGGACCGATCGGGCCGTTGTTCTCGACGCTGTTCGGCACGGTCGCGCGGTCGGTCCAGTTGGTCCAGGTCTGACCGATCAGCCAATTGCCGACGGTGCCGTAAGCATGACGCAGACGGACGGCGTGCGAGTTGGAGTTGTATTCGTTGCCGCCGTTGCTGCCGGAGAAGTCAACTTCCGTATAGAACTTGATTTCGCCATATTCGCTGGGCGTACGGGTCTCGAAGTTCAGACGCGAATAACCGGCATTGGCCGAGAAGCGACCGAGCTGACGAGCAGCCGGGGTTCCGGGCAGAGCGAAGCCGCCGCTGCCGGCCAGGCCCGCATTTCTGATCTGATACTGGTCAACACCGGCGCCGCCGATGCCCGCATCGACGTCCCAAGCCATGTCGAACTTCATGTTGCCGCCGATCTTCAGGGCGGTCTTGGTGCCGGGGATCACGAAGCCACCAGCGCTGCTGCCATACTGCAGGAAGCCGGGCCCGCCATTGGCGGGAACAGTGGCGGCGCCAGCGAGCGGCCCAGCGGCCGGGGCGGCGGCTTGCTTCGCCTGCACGTCCTTCAGCTGCTGCTGAAGCATATTGATTTGCTGCTGCAGGCTTTGCAGATCAGCATCGGCCGCCTGAGCAACCGTACCAGAGGCCGCGAACAGAGCGGCGACAGCCACCATTGTTCCGTACTTGTGAAGACTACGCATTCTCTTGTCCCCTTGAATTGTTTGTCGCCATCCACTCGAAACGTAAGGCCACGCAATATCGCCCCAGAGATGGATTTGGATTCCAAGTGAACTGGACAATGGTGAAAAAAAAGGAGGGGGTCAAGCGGTAAGGCCGGGACGCGTCAACATCGCCACAACGCTGTGCCATTTTTACCACAGTTGGGTGCAGTGCACCCTTAAGGGCTTCATTCGTTTGACGTTTGACAATTGTGCGGCGGGCAAATTTGTCACAAATCGAAGATCTGAGATTTGGAATATGGTTGCGGCGCGGGAGCGTAACACGCGTCGGCGTTATCGTTTGGGGCGTGCATGGTGGATGTGCGGACGTGGCGCACGGCCTTCCAGCACGATGATTGCTTCTATTGCCGGTTGGTCAATTAACGACTGGAATAGACAACTAAAGATCGTCACCCCCGGGCTTGACCCGTGGGTCCATTTGTCTTTTCCGTCAGACAAGGATGACTTGACGACAGATGGATTGCCGGATCAAGTCCGGGCATGATCCGCGTGCGACCGAGATGACCTCGCTCCACCAATCCGGCGCGATGATCGCCAGTTACCAAATACTCGACCTCGCCAGCGACAGCCATCCCTAACAGAAACGCGCCAATATTTGAGTGGTGGGCACAACCAAAAACCGTCATTGCCGGACTTGATCCGGCAATCCATGATTGCGTGTATCAGGCGACGTCATTTGAAGCGGGCACGTGGATGCCCGTGTCAAGCACGGATATGACGACTTTTTTCAGTTTCATTCGCTTGCGGAGCACATCCGCCGCGTGCAAAATTTCTCCATGCGAGGCGGATGGGTTTACATCATGACGAACCGGCCGAACGGGACGCTATATGTCGGCGTCACCAGCGATCTCGCGCGGCGCGTCTGCGAACATCGGGACGGCGTGGTGGATGGCTTCACCAAGCGATACGGCTTGAAGCGGCTGGTTTTTGTCGAATGCCACGAGGATATTCAGACCGCCCTTCAGCGGGAAAAGACCCTCAAGCATTGGCCGCGCGCCTGGAAGGTCAACCTCATTTTGTCCAGCAACCCCGACTGGAACGACCTGTTCGATCTGCTCGCTTAAAACGCCACCGCTGAGGACCACAAGCGCATGGATACGCGGGACAAGCCCGCGCATGACGAAAGTCTTTGTTTTTCGTCACCACCGGGCTTGTCCCGGTGGTCCATGGATTACGGATAGCTCTCTACAAATGCTTCCGCAAAACCGACAACTCGGGAGCGCTCAAGGTGTACATTTCGCTGTTTTCGTTCGAGGTATTGCGATTCTCCATCAGGATCAGCTTGGCATCCTTGCTGGTGATCGTGTTGTGCCACACGCCGCGGGGCACGCAATAAACCTTGTTGCGCTCCATCGGGATGCAGCGGATGTCCGAATGATCGTTCTTGGCCGAATGATCGATCAGAAGCGTGCAGCCGCCCTCGAGAAGAACGAAGACCTCTTCCGTTTGCATGTGCCGTTCGATCATGTCGAACTCGGCCGCGTCATTGGCCGGCTTCCAATTTTTGATGCCGACGAACCAGGAATCGCTCTCGATCGCCCGCTTCAATCCCTCGCCGTCGAATTCCTCGATTTTGATCTTTTCCGAATTCATTTTTTGCTCCCCACGATGTCTTTTGCCGCGGCTTCGATGTGTTTTGCGGTCAAACCATAATATTCGAACAAGGCTTCCGGGGTTCCGGATTGTCCGAAACGATCCTGGACGCCCAGGCGCTTCAGGGAGGTCGGACATTCGTCGGCCAGCACCTCGGCAACGGCGGACCCCAGTCCACCGATGACCGAATGTTCTTCCACCGTGATCAACCGCCCCGTCTTGCGCGCCACCTCGACGATCGCCTGACGATCGATCGGCTTGATGGAATGGATATTGAGCACCGTCGCCTGAATGCCGGCTTTCTCCAGTTCCTCGGCCGCCAGCAACGCCTGATAAACCATCAGACCGGTGGCGATGATTCCGATATCGCCGCCGTCCTTAAGCGTGATGGCCTTACCGATTTCGAAGGGCATATCGTCGGGCGTAAACACCGGCGCCGGGAGGCGCGCCGCCCGAATATAAACCGGCCCCTTGAGATCGACGGCGGCACGCAACGCTTTGCGGGCCTCATTGGCGTCACAGGGCACCAACACCGTCATGCCCGGAATGGTGCGCATCAACGAGATATCCTCGATGGCCTGATGGCTGCCACCATCCTCACCAACGGAAAGACCGCTGTGGCTCAGCACCATTTTGACATTGAGGCCGGGATAGCAGATCGAGTTACGCACCTGCTCGTAAGCCCGTCCGGCGCCGAACATGGCGAAGGTGCAAGCCACCGGCGTGAATCCGCTGATCGCCAATCCGGCCGCCACGCACATCATATTCTGTTCGGCGATGCCGCAATTGAAGAAACGATCGGGGAATTTCTCACCGAAGGTACAAGACATGGTGGCATGCGCCAGATCGGCGTCGAGCGCCACGATATCTTGCCGTTCCGCGCCGAGTTCCGCCAACGCCGCGCCGGTGGCGATCCGGATCGCCTTGATTTCTTTAACCGTGATCGTCATGGCTCAAGCTCCCACCGCGGCCAGTGATTTTTGCCCGTCCAATTCGGCGAGCGCCTTTTCCATTTCCTCGGCGTTGGGCGCCTTGCCATGCCAGCCGACCTGGTTTTCCATGAAGGAAATGCCCTTGCCCTTCACCGTATGCGCCAGGATGAACTTCGGACCTTGGGTCTTCACGGCATAGGCATTCAGCAACTGCGGAATGTCGTGGCCATCCACCTCGATCACCTCGAAGCCGAACGCCAGAGCCTTGGCCCTGATGTCACCCAGACTCATGACCTGCTCGTTGGTGCCGTCGATCTGCAGACCGTTGTTGTCCATAATCACGGTCAGATTGGCGAGCTTGTAATGCACCGCCGACATCATGGCTTCCCAGAACTGACCTTCTTGCGCTTCGCCATCACCGACAATGGCGAAGATCTTCTGTTGGGATTTGTGCAAGCGGGCGCCCAAGGCCAAGCCGACGGCAATCGAAATGCCCTGTCCGAGCGAGCCTGTCGAGGCATCGACGCCGGGGGTCTTTTTCATGTCGGGGTGACCCTGGAAGCGCGACCCCAACTTCCGCAGGGTCAGCAGTTCCTCGCGCGGGAAATAGCCGCGATGCGCCAGAACCGAGTAAAGGGCGGGCGCCGCATGTCCTTTGCTGAGAACACATTTATCGCGCGCCTCGGGTGGCAAAGCCGGATCGGCCTTCATGGCACTGAAATAGAGGGTCGCCAGGATTTCGGCGCAGGACACCGACCCCCCGACATGGCCCGACTTGGCCGTGCCCACCGATTTTATGACATCTATCCGGATTTGCCGGCTTAGCTCTTGCAATTCGTCCAAGGTCATCCTGGTCCCGTCCTTCCATTCTTGCAGCCGTTCCGGGCTTTTGCCTTCGATCCGGCTGCAATATCGATAACATTATCGATAATTCAAGTCAAGGTTTACACCGACGATTTAAGACAGTTTGCGATCCTTTTTCGGCTGCCCCATTTCGCGCCATGGCCGGACTCCACGGCGGTCCGGCACGGTTTGTGCTCCGCCTCTATTTGAGTTGCGGTCATAACCAAAAACCGTCATTGCCGGACTTGATCCGGCAATCCATGGTTGTGCGGATCAAGCGGCGTCATTTGAAGCAGGCACGTGGATGCTCGTGTCAAGCACGAGCATGACGGCTTTTGGTTGAACGATCAGGCATGAGCTTCCCTGAATATTGAGGGCACAAACCGTGCCGGACAGCCGCGGGTCGAGCCCGCGTATGACGATAAACCGCCTCACGCGGCCGGCTCGGCATAAGCGGCGCGAACGACATCGTGGGTCTGCGCCAACGGCTTGGCGTCGCCGATCGCCTTTTCGCTCTCCTTGTCGAACAGATGAAACCGCGCCGGGTCGAAGGCGATCGTCAGGCTCGTCCCTTCCGTCGGCCGCACGCCGGTTCCAAAGCGACCGATCAGATCGCCTTTGCCGAAGGCGAAATGGAGAAGGTTTTCCGCGCCCATCGGTTCGACCAGATCGACGGTCAAAGACAATGTCGGCCACTGCGGCGATGTGTTGCGATCGGCCAAATGCAGATTTTCCGGACGAATGCCGAACATCACCTCCCGTCCGACATAGGGCATCACATCGGCCGCCAGATGCGACGGCAGACGCAAGGGCGCGACGCCCTCGACGACCACGGCCAAACCGTCTCCAGCAGGCTCGACGCGCGCGTTGACCAACGTCATCGGCGGAGACCCGGTGAATTCGGCGACGAAGCGATGGGCGGGATGATGATAGATCTCGTCCGGCGTCCCCACTTGAATGATATGTCCGGCCCGCAGCACGACGATGCGATCGGCCAATGTCATCGCCTCGACCTGATCGTGGGTCACGTAGATGATCGTTCCCTTGGTCCGTTTGTGGAGCTTCTTGATCTCGGCGCGAACCTGGTTGCGCAACAACGCATCGAGGTTGGACAAAGGCTCGTCGAACAGAAAGACCTTCGGTTCCCGCACGATGGCGCGACCCATCGCCACGCGCTGCCGCTGTCCGCCCGAGAGCGCCTTGGGCAGGCGGTCGAGCAAATGGGTGATCTGCAGTGTCTCCGCCGCCTCGGCAACGCGCCGTTGCAGTTCCTGAGCCGGCGTTTTCCGCAACTGCAACCCAAAGGCCATATTTTGGAAAACCGTTTTGTTGGGATAGAGCGCGTAATCCTGGAACACCATGGCGACATCGCGATCGCGGGGCGGCAGATCGTTGACGATCCGGCCTCCGATATGGACCTCGCCTTTGGTAATCTCCTCCAGGCCGGCCACCATCCGCATCAGCGTGCTTTTCCCGCAGCCGGAGGGGCCGACGAAAACGATGAACTCACCGTTATCGATCTCCAAATCGACACCGTGAATGACATCCACCGCGCCATAGCTTTTGTAAACATTCCTCAGACTGATAAATGACATGGGGAGTCTCCCAGATAACTTTTTAATGGTTTCCCGCGCTTTATCACGCGGAACCGAACTCTTTCTTCCGTGCCGGCCACCGTCACAACCGTCATGACGGCACGACATCGATACGCGTTCCCGGCCGCGCCACCCCGGCGATCATGGCGTCGAGCACCTTCATCGCCCGGACGCCCTCGGTGATGGTGGGCATGTCGTTGGCGGCGCCGTTCACCTTGGCGAAGAAGGCGCCGAACATGGCGTGATATCCTTTGAAATCCTCATTGGCCGCCGCCGTGAAATTCGGCTTCCAGCTCAAAGTGTCGATCTCGTCGGTCAAAGACGCATCGAGATCGTCCGCCTTGAACAAGGGATCGCGGAAATAACGAACATCGATCACGCCCTCGACCTCGACGCGGCGATGGTCTCCCATGATCTGCAACCGCTCCACCGGCGTTCCCCGCGACTGAATTGTGCCCATCAGCACGGTTCCGAGGGACCCGCCGGCAAAATCGAAATGCACGTGCAACAGAAGCTTTCCCGGAGCCATTTCATGGCGAAAGACGGTCACGGCTTGCACGGGGCCGGCGAAATAGGCAAGGAGATCCATATAATGGATACAATGGTGCAGATAAAAATTGGAATAATCGACCACGTCGCCTGCTTTGAAATAGGCCGGCGCCGTCATATATTCCCCAAAAATACCCGCCACCGCGCCGAAGCCTTGGCTTTTGACGACATTGTAGGCGATGCGGTTGGCTGTCGAGAACCGCTTCATGAAACCGACGCCGACGGTACGCCCCGCCCTCTCGGCCGCCCGTTCGATCGCTTGCGCATCGGCCACGCTGCCGCCACAGGGCTTTTCCATAAAGACGTCGCAGCCCTTGGCCAGGGCGGCCAAGGCAAAGTCGCGATGTTGCGTCGGCCCGACAGCCATGCCGACGACATCGATGCCCGGCACATCGAGAAGATCCCGATAATCCGTGAGCACGTGACGCACGCCATAGCGTTTGGCCGTGGCCACGGCCGCCGCCTCGTTGATATCGCAAACCCCGACGATCTCCACATCATGACGGGTGATCTGCGGCAGCAGCATCTGCTCCGCATGGCGGCCACAGCCGATCCAGGCCACGCGGACGGTCATTGCCGGCTCCCGTTCAGAGCGATCAGGGTGCGGATCATGGCGCAACTCGCCCGATACTCCGCCGCCTCATCCTGTGACGGCGGTCGCCACTGGGCGAAGGTCACACCGATGCGGTCATCCCGGCGACGGAATGGCTCCAAGGTGATGGCCCCCCGATAGTCGGCGGCCTCCAGAGCCCGAACCACCGACGTCCAGTGGAGATGACCGGTGCCGAGGTAGCCGCGATGATTTTCGTTCGCCTGGAAATGCGTGAGATGACGCCCGGCGATCCTGATCGCATCGCAGAGGTCGTCTTCCTCCATATTCATATGGAATGTGTCCAAGGTCAGCCCAACCGAGGCCTGATCGATCCTTTGGACCAGCTCCACGCCCTGACGGACGGTGTTCACGAAATCCGTCTCATAGCGATTCAACGGCTCGATGGCGAGACGGAGTCCGGCCTTGCCGGCCGCAGCCCCCACCGTCGACAGCGCGTCGACACACCAGG
>DATNIV010000195.1:0-4529 GCA_035604255.1 Telmatospirillum sp.
CCCGAGCAACCCCCGCAAACCTGGCGGCAAAAAACTCAGTAGAGTGGACCAGCGCGGCAGTCGTCCGAGCATGGTCTGCAACCGTTGAATGGCGTCATCGACCGAATAGAGATCCGGCGCTTCGATCTGCAAGGTGGTCACTGTAGCGCGCCGCTTGATATCGGCATAAGCCTTCAACAGATCGTAAAGCCCGACGTCCCACACGGGCCGCGCCACCTGGGAAATGCCTTCGGGAGCGCCGCGACGAAACAGATCGCGCCCCAGGCGAGGCTGATCCATCAAGGCTTTTCCGGCGCGGCGCATGGCCTCAAGCCGCCGAAGTTGAAAGGCCAACGCCTCGGCCATTTCCTCGCCGGACGGTTCGTCCGGCGCCGGCGGCAGCGGCAACAGCAAGCGGGATTTGAGATAAGCCAACCATGCCGCCATCACCAGATAATCGGCGGCGAGCTCCAGATGCTCGCGGAGATGCTTGGCCACGAAATCGAGATATTGGTCCGCCAGCTGGAGAATGGAAATACGGGCCAGATCGACTTTCTGATCGCGGGCCAAGGTCAACAGGACGTCGATCGGCCCTTCGTAACCGTCGAGATCGACCAGCAGCGCTTCGCCCGCGTCCCGGGGAGCGGGATCGTCGAAAACGTCAAACGCGATCTCAGCCGTCATTGCCTCAGCCGATAATCCGATAGAGCCATTCGGCGATGAAGTCGACCGGCACGCCGACCAGCCAGAAGAACACATTGATGCCGAGCATCGGCAACAGGAACAACCCGACCAGGAGGAGTATGAAGGTATAGCGCTCCATCTTCGCCAGTGGAATTGCCAGGCGCCGCGGCAAGAGGCCGACCAGAACCCGCCCGCCATCGAGCGGCGGCAAGGGCAGCAGATTGAAGACGGCGAGCACCAGATTGATCATCACCGAATTGGCGAGATTGGCCTGTCCCCAAACCCGAAACATCGCCGGCAGATAAGGACTGCCATGCAACAGCAACAGGGAAATGATCGCCAGCAAGAAATTGGTGCCCGGCCCGGCCAAGGCGACCAGGATCATGCCGAGACGCGGCGGGCGCAATCGAGCGAAATTCACCGGCACCGGCTTGGCCCAACCGAACAGCATGCCGCCGCCAGCCAACAACAACATCCCAGGCAGAATCAGGGTTCCGAAGAGATCGACATGCCGCAACGGATTGGCCGAAACGCGCCCCATGCGCCAAGCCGTATCGTCGCCCAGCCGCCAGGCCGCCAGACCATGCGCCGCCTCATGCAATGTGATCGACAACACCAGCGGAATCACCCAGACCGAAAAACGCTGCACGGCCTCGGCCAAGTCCGGTGGCACCATCATCCGCGCCCCTCGGTCAACCACGCATCCAGCATGGCGTCGGCGCCAACCGGCAAAGGCCGGTTGCGCAGCATCGAATCGGCTCGATCCAACCTGATCTGGGCATCGTCGGACAGCGGTCGCAAAGCCAAGGCGACAGCTTGCATCTCGGCCATTTCACCGTTGCAATGCAAGACGATATCGCACCCCGCGTCCAGGCTGTCCTGCGTTCTCTCGGCAAAACCGCCCTTGAGCGCCTTCATCGAAAGATCGTCGGATAACAAAACACCCTCACAACCGATCGCGCCCCGGATCACATCCTCGATGATGATCTTGGATATCGTCGCCGGATGATGGTCATCGAAAGCCTTGTAGACCACGTGAGCGGTCATCGCCCAGGGTGCGTCGCGCAGACTGCGAAACGGCGCGAAATCGATTTTTTCCAAAGTCTTCGCGTCGGTCTCGACCACCGGAAGATCAAGATGGCTGTCAACCAGCGCCCGCCCGTGACCTGGAATATGCTTGACGACCGGCATCACCGTTCCGTCCAGCAGACCATCCATCACGGCCCGCCCAAGATCGGCGACCAGAGCCGGGTCAGATCCGAACGCTCGGTCTCCGATCACGTCGTCGGCGCCATCGACGCGCAGATCGAGCAAAGGCGCGCAATCGACATCGATTCCCAACTCGAACAGTTCATCGGCCATGATTCGCGCATTCAGCCTGGTGGCGCGGCGCGCCAGCGGCAGATTATGGGCTGCGATCTTGCCAAACAGCTCCATTGGCGGCCGGCGGCGCCAATGCGGCGCCTTCAGACGTTGAACTCGCCCCCCCTCCTGATCGATCAGCACCGGAGCGCGGCGGCCGACGCAATTGCGCAAATCGTCAACCAACGCGGCGATCTGCAGCGGTGACTCGACATTGCGGCCGAACAGGATGAAGCCAAAGGGATCGACATCGGCGAAGAAGCGTTTTTCCTCTTCGCTCAGGGTCAATCCGGCGCAACCATAGATGACAGCGGACGGCGTATTATTTTTTTGCAATGATGCACCCTTGGGAACGCTTGGCGAGACTGGCGCAAATGCTACGGGCCTGCCCCTCATCCATTGGCCCGGCGCGAAGCCGCCAGAAAATGCCCTTTTCGCCCAGATCGACACGAACGATATCACTGCCATAGTCGCTCAGCAGATCCTTATTGGCGTTCTTCACACGCCCCCACTCACCTTTTGCCTCGCCTTCCGTCTTCAAGGCCCCCAACTGCACCAGCCAAGCGCCTCCCGCGGCCGTAACCTTGGTGGTGGTCGCCGGCGCCGTGGACGCTGCCGCCGGAGACGGCGGAGCCTTGGCGGCAGCTGGCGGATTGGCCGGCTTGGCCGGCGGATTGGTCGGTTTGGCCGGTGGATTGGTCGGCTTGGCTGGTGACAAAGCGGGGGGCTGAACGACCGGGGCCGCAACGACGGGTGCCGGTGTCGGCGCGACGATCGCCGGCTCGCCCGGCTTCGCGGCATCTTTGGCGGGCGGGGTTTGGAAAGCCGGTTTGATCGACGGCCTGCGCGGTTGGGCACCCGGATCCTGCGGCTGTTCGGGCGGTGGCAGCAACCGTTCGGTCTGCGCGCCCGCGTCGCCTTTCGCCCCCATGCCTTCGTAAATCAACTTGTCCTGATTGGGGACGTCCATCCCACCGCGGTCTTCCGGCTTGGTCTTGATCGGACGATCATCGGCCTTGATGACAGGCACGCCGGCCCCTTGCGGCTTCGGCGCTTCACCGAATAGGATGTGCCGCGCCGCTACGCCAAGCGCGGCAACCGCCAGCAACCCCAAGGCAACGGTCAGAATAAGGCGGGTGTGCGCCCCCTTCCGAGCGTACTGACTGTCCGGATCGGAATCGAACCGCTCCGGAATGATGTCGAGAATCTCCCGATCATAGGAGCCCCGATCGTCGCGCAAAGGCATCTACCTCATCTCCTCAACCGGCTCGACGCCGAAAACCGCAAGGCCGGACGCGATCAGCAAAGCGACAGCGCGGACCAGGGCCAAACGAGCCATGGACAGGTCTCGATCCTCGGCAAGCAGGAACCGCAGGGTAGCGTCATCTTTTCCCTTATTCCACAATCCGTGAAAGGCTGCGGCGACATCGTAAAGGTAAAAGGCGATGCGATGCGGTTCATGCGCCTCGGCAGCGCTTTCCACCAACCTCGGCCACCCCCCCATCAGACGGATCAGAGCCAGTTCGGCCGGATCGGTCAACCGGTCAAACGGAGCCTTTGCCAGAGCTTCGGCCGAAAGATCGGCCCCCGGAAACATCACGGCACCGTGGCGGAGCACCGAATGCGCCCGTGCATGCGCATATTGCACGTAAAAGACCGGATTGTCGCGCGACTGCTCCAAGACCTTGACCAGATCGAAATCAAGCTGGGCGTCGTTCTTCCTGGTCAGCATGATGAACCGCACGACCCCTTTGCCCACCTCGTCGACCACGTCGCGCAAGGTGACAAAAGTACCGGCTCGTTTGCTCATCTTAAAGGGCGCGCCGTCTTTGAGCAGATTGACCATCTGACAAAGCTTGACGTCGAGAGCGCCGCCCCCTTCGGTGACCGCCTTGACGGCGGCTTGCATGCGTTTGACATAGCCGCCGTGATCGGCGCCCCAGACGTCGATCATCTGGGCGAAACCGCGACGGAATTTATCCAGATGATAGGCGATGTCGGAAGCGAAATAGGTCCCGCTGCCGTCCGATTTCTTTAAGGGCCGGTCGACATCGTCGCCAAACCGGGTCGCGCGGAACAAGGTCTGCGGCCGTGGCTCCCAGTCGTCGGGAAGCTTTCCTTTCGGCGGTTCCAGCACACCTTGATAAATGAGATCGCGATCGGTGAGGAATTGGAGCGCGGCATCGACCTTGCCGCTCGCCACCAATTGGCGTTCGGAGGTAAAGACCGCGTGACGGACGCCAAGCGCCGCCAGATCACCCCGGATCAAGTCCATCATCGATTCGATGGCGACCGCACGAAAGTCCGGCAGCCATTGTTCTTCCGCCAGATCGCGCCATTTTGCGCCATCCTTGGCGGCAATCGACTCGCCAACGGGGATGAGATACTCGCCCGGATACAGCCCTTCGGGAATCCCCCCGATCTCCTCGCCCAAGGCCTCGCGGTAACGCAAGTGAACCGAGCGCGCCAACACATCGACCTGCGCGCCCGCGTCATTGACGTAA
>DATNIV010000196.1:0-8841 GCA_035604255.1 Telmatospirillum sp.
AAAAATCGGCAATCATTTGTTCATCGATGTAGTCCCCAAAGCGACGAATACCAATGGCCGCCGCATAAAGTACTTCTGTTCCGCGGCGAAATACGATCAAACCCGATTCACCTGTAAATTCGACAATGTCGGTCGCAATAAGCTCGGCAATGTCATGCGTACCGGAAACCGGTGTCGGTTTGGAAAGCGGACTGGTCAATCGGCCCCAAAAGGCCAACAGAAAATCGGAAGCCGGCGCTGTGGCGAGATCATTCGCCTGGATCATCGGTTTGGGATGATAGGGATCGAGAATTTGCATCGTCACATCAACCGCTTCGGAAAGTCGCGTGGTCGCCGACCGCGTCTTCCCGGAAACAGACAAAACGATTGTTTGCCGGTTGAGAAAGGATGTTTGAAATGAGCGATTCCAAGCTGTCGCCAATTCGCGCAACAAAGGCAAGTCGTACTCATCGGTCCGAGTGACATTGACCCGCTCTCGCACCAGCAGAACGCGAACGGTAATCCCCAGTTCGGAGAGAGTGTCCAACCAGTTCTTTCGCACGCGAAACAGGCCTTCACGTTCGGAAGCGCTGAGAAACATACTGTCGCGCCCTTCGACCATCAGACACTGCACCAGCGTTCCGTCGCGACAAACGATTGTTTTGTGGTCAGATAGCAGTCGTTCGAACGGCAAATGGTCGGCCAACCGTGTATCGCGCGGCGGTGGCAGCACAAACCGGGCCACACTCGGCACGGCCAATCCGGCGAAGGCCGCGAGACCGGTTAAAATTCCCGCGATACTGGCACCAATCTCCCCGCGAGAAACGGTTTGAAGCAATGCGCCCGCCATACGCTCCGACAGCTGCACGCTCGCACCGGGATCAAGAGACATATTTATTGCCCTTCACGCGAAGCAAATTTCTTGTTTTCTGACGCGTTTCCATCCAGGCCATCATCAAGGTCGAGAGATGGGGATCGCGAACGGCGTAGCCTGCGATCAAGGCATGCCCAACCATTGTTGTAAAAAAAAATGGGATAGGACTGACATTGCATATTACAATAAAGAAAAGCATTGCTGTGACATTAAGAAGTATATTTACCGCCGCTGGCAAAATAGGTGCCCAGAATATCTGAGGTGGCTCCGCCACGACACGCAATAGCATTGTTCTCATAGCCGCCTTATGGGAATAAGGTATTCCTCGTTAGTTTGACGGTATATTTACACCTGTTCCCACAAAATACTGCACAACTTGCCCAACAAACGCAATTAACATGAGACCACCAAGTATACTAACAGCCCATGACCATTTAAATTTTCCAAAAAATGCCATCGTTGCCAATCCAAGAACACCGATTGCACCAACGACCATCAAGATATTTCTTACATTTGTAAAAATATCGCTCGCTTTTGACTGAATACTTGTAAAAACAGATGATGAACTTGTCGTATCCGCCAAAGACGGATTTATCCCGCACACGGTGACCGTCAAAACAACAGCACCAAAGAGAAGACTTATTTTACGCCCACACATTGCCACCTCCAGAAGAGCACCCTCACAATGTATCCATTTTGGATATTTATGTCAACACGGCACTTAACGGCGTGCCACCTGTCAGTTAGCGCTTAATTCAGCATTCCGCGATGCTTTCGCGCAGCGAAAGCCGAATAAAAATTAACGATGAAACAATTTGGTTAGCAAAAATATCGCCGCAAAATCAGCAAGTATCCAAAAAAGAAACATCCAACGCCTTTCCAGGGCCAGCCCAGCTTGACGAAGTTGCCGAAAAGGTGAATTCTCAGCGGTCATTCGTTGACTGCGGCGACTAAAGCCGGGTTCGGTTGTGTGGGGGGCCGAAACCATTTTTGTCTTCGGGTTTCTCCAAACGATTGGGTTGGTAACACAATGAGCGCAGCAGATTTGGCAAATCGAATTCGGGAATGGCGCAACCGCCGGCGGATGTCTCTGGCCGAGCTTGGCGAGATCGTCGGCCTCAGCCGATCCGAGATCAGCAAACTGGAAAGCGGCAGCCGGCGCGTGCGCGCCGATCATCTGGTGGTGCTGGCCAAGGCGCTGAAGGTGGCGCCGGAAGATCTGATGGATAAGGAAACGGTGCGCGAATTGATCGGCGACAGCGCGCCGGCCCGCGCCAGCGCGGCCAGCCTGACGGTGGCCCCGGTGCGTCGCCAGAACGGCACCATTCGGATCACTTTGGAAGACGCCAGCGTCAGCGGCGAAGCCCCGCCGCAAATCGCCAATGTTGCCGGCGCTTACGCCTTTTATATGCCCGACACCAGCATGGAACCCCGGGTTCCGGTCGGCGCCCTGCTCTATGTCCACCCCCTGCTGCCGCCCCGGGCCGGCGATCTCGCGGTCATCACCTGTGGGTCGGATGCCCCGGCGCTGGCCTCGATCGAACGGCATTCCAACGCCCTGGTGGCCATCATCGGCCCGGCCAGCCCCCCCATCGATCTGAACGACGCCTCGGTCACGCAGACGGCCCGCGTCGCCGGCCTGTGGTTTCCTTAAAACAAGAACGGAGCCTTCCGAAGGCCGAGCGCCTCGTCGATCTGGGGTGGAGACAAAAAAATCACCAATCCATCAAAACAGAGTCGTCTTTCCCCCCTGCTGGCGAAAAAAGCGGCGCGCAGTTTTCTCGCCGTCGTCGAAGCGGGCAAAGCGTGGACGGTTTCCGACGCCCAACGCTGCCTGCCCCTGGGCTGGCGGCTGAACGAGAGTTTCGCGGCGAACAAGGACCAACTGACGACGATCGACGCGCTGACCAACGCCTATCGGCAATGCGCCAGCAAGATCTGAAAAGAGTCCTTCCGCCGGTAAATCCGGAAGGGCTCCGTTTGGGTCACTTGGCTATCGTCGTCTTGATGCCATCCGTATGCGTGATGTCGAGGCGCCAAAAGCACGTCGGATGATCGGCCTTCTCGGCGTCGTTCATGCGGGTCAAATGGCCCTTCGCATGGGTGAGCGTAAAAGCGGCCGCTTTGGCAAATATATTCACGTCAAACGCTCGTTAA
The DNA here is from genome assembly GCA_035604255.1 of Telmatospirillum sp. GTDB lineage: Bacteria > Pseudomonadota > Alphaproteobacteria > Rhodospirillales > Magnetospirillaceae > Telmatospirillum. Next base: position 3,011 of record DATNIV010000196.1, read on the forward strand.
TTGGACGCTAGCGCAGCGCGCCCTGCGTCTGTGAGAAACCGGCCAGGACCGGTTGACGCACCCGCTTCGCTGGTATCCTGGGCGGCCGGGGTGGCCGTTGCTGACCTGTATCTGTCGGCGATGACGCTCTACGAGCTGGAACTTGGCGTGCAACGCATCGAGCGTCGCGACCTCGCGCAGGGGAAAATCCCGCGGACTTGGTTGTCGCGTTCGGTTCGAACGCAGTTTCGGGATCGCATTTTGCCGATTGACGACGCGGTGGTTGCCCGCTGCGCGTCATTGCAAGCGCCCGACCCGCGGGCGGAGCGGGATAGTTTCATTGGCGCGACGGCTTTGGTGCATCGCCTTGTCCTTGTCACCAGAAACGTCAAGGATTTTGCGGCGATGGCGGGTCTCAACATGCTCAATCCTTGGGACCCGCAATAAAAGCCCTCCGCAATAGCGGGCGCTCCGCCTCCATCCAGATCAGCGAGAAGGGGCGACCGGGTTCCACATCGATCGCGATATCGATGTCGCATTGCGCCGGCAAGATCTGAAAAGAGTCCTTCCGACGACAAAACCGGAAGGACTCCTCCGCACCTTGACATGGACCATTATGTTGGACCAATATACGCGCAGGGAAAAATGGACCACTGGAGTGGACCAATGCAGATCAGCGTGAGTGAGGCCAAGGGCCAATTGCTCGATCTGGTGCGTCGGGCCGAAGCGGGAGAAGAGGTTATCCTGACACGTCACGGGACCGAGGTCGTTCGTATGGTGCCCATGGCAACCCGGCCATCTCCCGAGCAACGGCACATGCTGTTGAGCGAGATGTTTGGGACGGCGAAAGGGTTCTGCGAGGCAGACGCGGCTCATAGCCAGGACTTTCTTTACGATGAAAGAGGTTTGCCGCGGTGAAAAGCGTTGTCGTCGACACCTCCGCCCTCATGGCCATCCTCCTCGGCGAGCCGGCCGGCAAACGCTGCATCGAAATACTGGCCCTTGGTGAAGCCATTCTGCTTTCCGCAGGCACCGCTTCTGAAGCCATGGTTGTTGCCGTCGGTCGCGGATGTCGGGCGGACATGGAACGCCTTATTGCCCGCTTGGGCGCCGAGGTCGTGCCCGTTGGTGCGGCCGACGCGGCTGCTGTCGCGGACACCTACGAGCGATGGGGAAAGGGGAGACACCCCGCCGGCCTTAATTTTGGGGATTGCTTTGCCTACACTCTCGCCAAAGCGCGCGGGTGTCCGCTGTTGTTCGTCGGCGACGACTTCGCAAAAACGGATGTGGTGGTCGCATAGACGGCCCTGATATCACCCAGCGATGAGATTGACTCATCGCTGGGTGAGCGGCGAAAGCCGAAGCCGCCGGAGGGGGCCTTTACGCCGCGACGGTCTTCACCGCCTCGCCATTGACGATCAAGCCGGCGGCATCGGCCGAGACCAACACCTTTTGGCCATCCTGGATCTTTCCTTCGAGAAGCTGGGTGGCCAAGGGGTTTTGCACGGAACGCTGAATCACCCGCTTCAACGGCCTGGCCCCATAGACCGGATCATAACCGGCATTGGCCAGCCATTGCCGCGCCGCCTCGTCCAGATCGATGTCGATTTTGCGATCCGCCAGCAATTTGCCCAAACGCCCCAACTGAATGTCGACGATGGTGTCCATCTGCAAGCGGGTCAACCGGTGGAACAGCAAAATCTCGTCCAGGCGGTTCAGGAATTCGGGCCGGAAGGCGGCGCGGACATACTCCATCACCTGAGCCCGCACGGCGCCCGAGTCCTCGCCCTCGTCCTGGTTGGCCAGCACGTCGGCGCCGAGGTTCGAGGTCAGCACGATCACCACATTGCGGAAATCGACGGTCCGCCCCTGGCCATCGGTCAAACGCCCGTCGTCCAGCACTTGCAACAGCACATTGAAAACGTCGGGATGGGCTTTCTCCACCTCGTCGAACAGAATCACCTGATAGGGCCGGCGACGAACCGCCTCGGTCAAGGCGCCGCCTTCTTCATAACCGACATAGCCCGGGGGCGCCCCGATCAGCCGGGCAACCGAATGCTTTTCCATATATTCCGACATGTCGATGCGGATCATCGCCCCTTCGTCGTCGAACAGGAATTCGGCCAGCGCCTTGGTCAGTTCGGTCTTGCCGACGCCGGTCGGGCCCAGAAAGAGGAAACTGCCGATCGGACGATTCGGATCCTGCAAGCCGGCACGGGCCCGGCGCACCGCGTTGGAGACGGCAATCACCGCCTCGTCCTGACCGATCACCCGGCGACGCAGACCGTCTTCCATATGCAAAAGCTTGGCCCGTTCGCCTTCCAGCATCTTGTCGACCGGAATGCCGGTCCAGCGCGACACCACGCCGGCGATATGCTCTTCGGTCACGGCCTCGTTCAACAAAGAGTTGGCGGCGCTGCCGTCGGCGAGCGCGAGCTTGCGTTCCAGATCGGGAATGACGCCGTAGAGCAATTCGCCGGCCCGCTCATACTGTCCGGAGCGCTGGGCGATCTCGACTTCCGAACGGGCCTGATCGAGCCGTTCCTTGATCTTGGTCGATTGCGCCAATTCGGCCTTCTCGGCCCGCCAGCGCGCCGTCACCTCGGCGGATTGCCCTTCCAATTCGGCCAATTCCACCTCAAGACGGCCCAAGCGGTCCTTGGAGGCCGGATCGAGTTCCTTCTTCAAGGCCTCGCGCTCGATCTTCAACTGGATGATGCGACGGTCCAACTCGTCCAGGGCCTCGGGCTTGGAATCGATTTCCATGCGCAGACGGCTGGCCGCCTCGTCGACCAGATCGATGGCCTTGTCGGGCAGGAAACGGTCGGTGATATAGCGGTTGGACAAAGTGGCGGCCGCCACCAGCGCCGCATCGCCGATGCGCACGCCATGATGCAATTCGTATTTGTCTTTGATGCCACGCAAGATCGAGATGGTGTCCTCGACCGTCGGCTCGGACACGAAGACCGGCTGGAACCGCCGGGCCAACGCCGCATCCTTCTCCACATGCTTGCGATATTCGTTCAGCGTCGTCGCGCCGACGCAATGCAACTCGCCGCGCGCCAGGGCCGGCTTCAGAAGATTGGAGGCATCCATCGAGCCTTCGGCGGCCCCGGCCCCGACCAGGGTGTGCATCTCGTCGATGAACAAAATCACTTCGCCGGCGGCGGCGATGACTTCGCTCAACACGGCCTTCAGGCGTTCTTCGAATTCGCCGCGAAACTTCGCCCCGGCCACCAGAGCGCCGAGATCGAGGCTGAGCAACTTCTTGTCCTTGAGCGATTCCGGCACGTCGCCATTGACGATCCGCAAGGCCAGCCCTTCGACGATCGCCGTCTTGCCGACCCCCGGCTCACCGATCAGCACCGGATTGTTCTTGGTCCGACGCGACAGCACCTGGATGGTGCGGCGGATCTCCTCGTCGCGGCCGATGACCGGGTCGAGCTTGCCGTCACGCGCCGCCTGGGTGAGATCGCGGGCATATTTCTTCAAGGCGTCATAGCTGTCTTCGGCGCTGGCGCTGTTGGCTTTGCGGCCCTTGCGGATGTCTTCGATGGCGCGATTGAGGCCCTGCGCCGTGACGCCGGCACTGCCCAAGATCTTGGCCACCGGCGTTCCGGCGGCAAGCGTCAACGCCAGCAAAAGGCGCTCGGCGGTCACGAAGCTGTCGCCAGCCTTCTCGGCGATCTGTTGGGCAGTTTCGAATACGCGCGCGGTGGCCGGGTCCATGAAGACCTGTCCGGCGCCACCGCCCTCGACGCGGGGCATCTTGCCGAGTTCGATCTCGATGCCTTGCAGGGCCTTCACCGGATCGCCGCCAGCCTCGCGAATCAGATTGGCGGCCAACCCCTCCTTGTCGTCCAGCAGAACTTTCGCCAGATGTTCGGGCGTCAAACGCTGATGGTTGCTGCGCAACGCCAAAGACTGCGCGGCTTGAACAAATCCCTTCGACCGTTCGGTGAATTTCTCAAAATCCATAATCGCTCTTACTCCTCGACGACGAGATTCTCAGGCCCCTCTTCGAAGCCGCCTAAAAACCCCTCTCAGATAAAGCCTAATATGGATCGATCACGCCTTTCCGCAAGCAGGCGACGCCGCGGTCGATCCATCGAAAAATGGGCGCCTGCACTTATGTTACATTCGTCATTATTTACACAGGGACCCCTCGCGAGCGATTATTCCATTCATAAGAATGAAATAACTTGCCAATTGAATGTCATAAAAAAAAAGATGATGATGTTTCTTTTGTTATTTCAATAGGAGGCACCATGTCTCCGGTCGACTCGCACATGAGAACCGACAAGGACCGCTTTGTGGCCTTTGCGTTCTGTTGGGCGGATCTGTTGTTCGAAGTCGACCCCCGCTTTGACATCGTTTTCGCGGCCGGACCAACGGAAGTCCTCCTCGGCCCCGCCCCGCAAAAGTTGGTGGGCCGCTCCATCTACGACTTCGTCCTACCGAGCGACATTCCGCTCTTTGGGCAGATGCTCAAAGACGCGCTGCGCATCGGTCGCGTCGACAATGAAGGGGTGCGGCTGAAAAATCCGTCGGGCGGCATGTTCGCCATGTCGGTCACCGGCTATTGCATCGATGGCGCCGGCAGCAATTTCTTCTTAGGCATGCGCCGCCGCGCCTGGCCGGTCGCCTCGGAAAATTCCAGCGGCAAGACAGCCAGCGATCTTTATGACGCCAACGCCTTCAGCCAATTGGCATCGGAACGGATCAAGCGATTGAAAGCGGCCGGCAGCCAGCCCGGCCTGACCCTGGTCGCCTTACCCGGTCTTGGAAAATTGTGCGGCACGCTTCCCAAAGACGACCAGGGAAAGTTGCACCAGCAAGTCAAGGACGCGCTCAAGGCCGGTTCGGTGGCCGGCGACTCCGTCGCCGAAATCGCCAACGACCGCTACTCGATCTTGCACGACTCCGATCACGACTTGACCCATTTGCTGGGGCACATCCAAAGCATCACCAAAGCCGCGGACCCGCTGGGGACGGGCGTCGAAGCCCAAACCGCCACCGTCCCCATGGACAAGAACGCCGATGCGCTCGATCAGGAAGATCTTGCCAAGGGCCTGCTCTATATGATGAACCGTTTCCGCGACAGCCAGGGAACCGACTTCAATATCAAATCGCTATCGACCAACATCGCGGTGATCTGCCAATCGGCGGCAAAGGAAGTCACCGAGTTCAAAGGCATCGTCTCGGGCACCCATTTCAACGTGGCCTTACAGCCGATCATCGACATCCATTCCGGAGAAATTCATCATTACGAGGCATTGTGCCGGTTTCACAATGCGCCGTCGGACGATTCGCCCTATCGGACCATCACCTTCGCCGAAGAAACCGGACTGATTCACCAGTTCGATCTGGCCATGGCGAAAAAAGTCATCGACGTGTTGTCCACAACGGGGCGCACCCAAGGGCCACGCGTCAACATCGCCGTCAATGTCTCGGGCCACTCCGTCAGCGTTCCCGCCTATGTCGACGCCTTGCATCGCCTGCTGCGCGACAATCCGTGGACAAAGGGACGCCTGATGTTCGAAATCACCGAATCATCGCGGATGACCGATCTTGACGTCGCCAACAACTTCATTCAGACCCTGCGCAAAGCGGGCTACGAGGTCTCGCTCGACGATTTTGGCGCCGGCGCCGCGTCGTTCCAATATTTGAGCAGCCTTGAAGTCGATGTGGTGAAATTGGACGGCAGCGCCATCCGCAATGCCGAAAGCGCGCAAAAAGGCCGGGCGTTTTTAACCGCTCTCACCGAACTCTGCCGTCGTCTCAATGTCAAAACGATCGCCGAAATGATCGACACGCCGAAACGCTTCGCCTTTTGCCGCGATTGCGGCTGC
>DATNIV010000197.1:0-2273 GCA_035604255.1 Telmatospirillum sp.
TGACGGACAACGGCGTTGCGCTGTTGCACGCCATCGGGCGCTCGTCCGGCCCCGGCGCCACCAACCCGTGGATCTGCAAATATATCTTTCCCGGGGGCTACACCCCCGCCCTGTCCGAAGTGCTGCCCAGGGTGGAGCGGGCCGGGCTGATCGTCAGCGATGTCGAGCTGTTGTTTCCGCATTATGCCGACACCCTCCGCCACTGGGGGAAGCGCTTCGCCGAGCAACGCGCAGCGGCGGCGAAAATCTATGACGAGCGTTTCTGCCGCATGTGGGAGTTTTATCTGGCCGGCGCCGAGACCGCCTTCCGTCATCAGGGCCAGATGGTCTTCCAAATGCAAATGATGAAGAGCCTCGCCGACGTACCCCGTACCCGCGATTACATGCTCCGCGAATGACCCAAACACATCCCTTCACTCGAATTTCAGAGACTTAAACATGGCCCAAAATCGTCGAATCGTCCTCCGTGCGAGACCTGCCGGAGCCCCCACCACGGCCGACTTCCGCCTTGAAGAGGCCCCCATTCCGACACCGGCCGCCGGTCAGGTTCTGTCACGCACGCTCTTTTTGTCGCTCGATCCTTACATGCGTGGCCGCATGAGCGACGCACCGTCCTATGCGGCGCCGGTCATGCTCGGTGACGTGATGGTTGGCGGCACCGTTTCGCGCGTGCAGATATCGAATCATCCCGACTTCCGACCGGGCGAGCTTGTTCTCAACAACAACGGCTGGCAGGACTTTGCCCTGTCAAATGGCACCGACCTGACCAAGCTTGACGCGTCAACGAATCCTCCCTCCCTGGCCTTGGGGGGACTGGGCATGCCGGGCTTCACCGCCTATATGGGTTTGCTCGACATCGGCCAACCGAAGAGCGGCGAAACCGTCGTCGTCGCCGCAAGCACGGGGGCCGTGGGTTCGGTGGTCGGCCAGATCGCCAAACTCAAGGGATGCCGAGTGATTGGCATCGCCGGGGGTGCCGAAAAATGCCGCTATGCGGTCACGGAACAGGGGTTTGACGCCTGTCTTGACCATCGCGACGCGGATCTTCCCAAGCAACTGGCGGCAGCTTGCCCAGCCGGTATCGACGTCTATTTCGAAAGTGTCGGCGGCGCCGTATTCGACGCTGTACTGCCGCTTCTGAACCCGTGTGCGCGCGTACCGGTCTGCGGTTTGATCGCCCAATACAACAAAACCGATCTACCGCAAGGCCCCGACCGCATACCATTGTTGGTCCGGACACTGCTGACCAAGCGCATCAAGATGCAAGGCTTCATCATTTTCAGCGACTATGGCCATCGCTACGGCGAGTTCGTCACCGCCATGACCGATTGGATCAAACAAGGCAAGATCACCTTTCGCGAAGATATCGTGGATGGTCTGGAAAATGCGCCGAAAGCCTTCATCGGACTGCTCGATGGAAAAAATTTCGGAAAACTGATCATCCGCGTCGCCGCCTAAGCGATGGAGCAAGAAACGAAGGCAAAAACGGGAACGCCCCTGGAAGCTCTTGCCGTGCAGACCTTTTCACGGGTTACCGACGCCACGCGATCCGACGGCAACGCCATTCGTCTTCTTTGCAACGGAGCCGAAAACTATCCGGCGTGGCTCGACGCCATTCGCGCCGCGCGCATGACCGTGCATCTGGAAAATTATTTCATCGAAGAAGACGAGGTCGGGGGGGCTTTCGCCGATGCCTTGATTGCCGCGGTGAGCCGGGGCGTCCGCGTCCACGTCCTTTACGACTGGATCGGCTGCAAGGTCAGAACGTCGCGTCATTTTTGGGACAGGTTACGCCAACAGGGAATCGACGTTCGCTGTTACAACCCACCCGCGTTCGACAATCCGCTCGGCTGGATCAGCCGCGATCATCGCAAGCTCCTCTGTATCGACGGTCAACTGGCCTTCGCTGGCGGCCTCTGTATCGGCCATGACTGGCAAGGCGATAAGAGCCGGGGCGTTGCGGCATGGCGCGATACGGCCATCGAAGTCCGGGGACCGGCCGTGATGCAACTCGAAGCCGCGTTCGCCGATAGTTGGGCCGCCGCAGGCCCGCCGCTCAAGGCCGAGGACCAAGCAAAGACACCGGAGTCTTGCGGCTCTCTGGCGATGTGGGTCATCGCGGGAAAACCGGGCAGCATGGGGCTCTATCGCCTGGAGCAACTGGTGGCCGAGTTCGCCGAAAAATCGCTGTGGTTGACCGACGCCTACTTCGTCGCCACGACGGCCTATGTCCGTGCGCTCTGCCGCGCCGCCCGCGATGGCGTCGATGTGAG
>DATNIV010000198.1:0-3108 GCA_035604255.1 Telmatospirillum sp.
CGAAACGGTGATGGAGTTCGTCGACAAGGTGCCGACCAGGAATTTCACATTGCTGAGGAAGGAGCCCGACAACAGGGTCTGACCGGCATAGGTCGTGCTGCTGACGATGCTGGTGATTTCGCTCTTCAACTGCCCGTATTCTGTATTGATGTCCTGGGAGCGCTGGTTGTTGGTCACCTGGCCGGAGGCGGCTTCGGTGGCCAGCGCCATCATGCGCTGCAAGACGTTACTAACCTGCGCCAGGGCGCCGTCGGCCGACTGCAAAATCGCCGTGCCTTGGCTGACGTTGGTCGCATCTTGCGTGTAGACGGTGACACCGGCGTTCAACTGCGTGCCGATCGCCAAACCGGCAGCATCATCCGACGCCTGCACGACGCGGGAACCACTGGCCAACTGGGACAGCAGGCTGGATTCTTTGCTTGAGTTGTTGTTCAGGTAATTCAATGCCGAATTCGCGGCATTATTCGTTGAAATCACTGGCATATTTACCCCCACTCGGGCTTAGCCCGACTCCGTCGCAAAAAGGGTCCGTGACGCCTATCAAAGCGTAGCGTGACGTTGATACGGAGCAACTCATGAAACCTGGCGGGGAATCTTTAGAAAATTTTAACTAAATTTAAGATTTGGTTTAAGCCTCCGGACGGTGTTCAGGATCCTGTCCGATTTGCGCCCCCTATCGGATCGAAATGGTCGTCACCGTGGTCCCCACCGGGGCCAGGGTCAGGCGGGCCAACTTGAGATGCGCCCACGCGAAAGGAATTCCGACAATCGTCACTGCCAAGGCGACGGCGATCATCAGATGGCCCAGAGCCAGCCACCATCCGGCCAGAACGAACCAGATGATATTGCCAAGAAAAGTGACCGGAGCGTTGCCGGAGGGTTCGATTCTGCGGCCGAAGGGCAGGAGCGTATATTGGGCAACCCTGAGGGCGGCCGGTGTCCACGGCAAACCGACGATGGAGATGGCCATCAACAAGGCGGCCAGCGCCCAGGCAAAGGCAGCGAGAAGGCCGCCGCCAAAAACCAACCAAACAAGATTGAGCAGAAAAGTCATCAAGGGGCTCCGCGCGGCAAATGGGGGAGCCCCCATCATAGGGGCGAATAGCGGAAGCCGATCCATAAAATGGAAACGGCCGCCATCACGTCGTCGATGGCGGCCGTAGAATCTACTCGTCGCTTATTCGGCGGCCTGGGCAGTGATGGCCGGCGTTGCCGCGGTGATCTTGGTCAGATGCCGCTTGTAGGCATCGAAGTCCTGGATCGGGCGGGTGGCGACGCCACTGTCCATGGCCGCTTTGGCGACGGCGGACGCCACCTCGGTGATGAGACGGGGATCGAAGGGCTTGGGCAGAATATTGTCGCGACCAAAAGCGAGATCTTCACCCGGGTAAGCGGCGGCAACCACCGACAGAGGTTCGGCCCGGGCCAACTCGGCGATGGAGCGGACAGCGGCCAGCTTCATCTCTTCATTGATGGTGGTGGCGCCCACATCGAGCGTGCCGCGGAACAGGAAGGGGAAGCACAGCACATTGTTGACCTGATTCGGATAATCCGAGCGGCCGGTGGCGATAATGGCGTTGGCGCGAACCGAGCGGGCGACTTCCGGACGGATTTCCGGTTCGGGATTCGACAGGGCAAAAATCAACGGCTGATCAGCCATTTTGGCGACCATTTCCGGCTTGAGCAAGCCGGCCGCGGCCAAACCGAGGAAGACGTCGGTGCCGGTGATGGCGTCTTCGAGAGTGCGCGCCTCGGTTTCCCGGGCATAGGACTGCTTGAAGGCGTTCATGCCCGCGGTGCGGCCGGCGTAGACGACGCCCTTGCTGTCGACCAGCGTCACGTTCTCGCGCTTCAATCCCAAGGAATGCAGCAGATTGAGGCAGGCGATCCCGGCGGCGCCGGCGCCGATGGTCACCAGCTTGACGTCTTCGATCTTTTTGCCGACCAGATGCAGCGCATTCAGGGTGGCCGCGCAGACGACGATGGCGGTGCCATGCTGATCGTCGTGGAACACCGGGATCTTCATGCGTTCACGCAGCTTCTGTTCGACTTCGAAGCATTCCGGGGCCTTGATGTCTTCCAGATTGATGCCGCCGAACGTCGGCTCGAGGCGGGCGATAACCTCGATCAGCATGGCCGGGTCTTTCTCGTCGATCTCAATGTCGAAGACATCGATATTGGCGAACTTTTTGAACAGGACGGCTTTGCCTTCCATCACCGGCTTGGAGGCCAGCGGGCCGATGTCACCAAGACCAAGCACGGCGGTCCCGTTGCTGATCACGGCGACCAGATTGCCGCGTGCCGTATAGTCGCGGGCGAGATCCGGATTTTCGGCGATCATCTCGCAAGGAATGGCGACACCCGGAGAATAGGCGAGAGCCAAGTCATTCTGTGTTTCCATCGGCTTGGTGGCGACAATGGCCAGTTTACCCGGATTCGGGAATTGATGGTAACGGACGGCAGCGTCTTTCATCTGAACGTTTCCTTGAATGGCGTGTTGGGTCGAGCCGGTCGGCTGTTCGCAGAGAGGGCGCACGCCACCTGGGACAAAATTTCGCGGGGCCTTCTTGTGAGAGGCTTCGCAAATGACCGGCAACAGCGGGATGGTTCCGTCTAGACCGGAAATCCCCGTATTCGATGTGGGTATGCTCGGCGATCAGGCCGTTCCTGTCCAATGCCGAAACGGAAAGGGTTATGCAAATTTCTTATAGTTTGACCCGGGTGCCACCTTTTGGCTTATCCGCCGGATTCTGGGGACGCTGAAACGGCATATTCCCAAGTGGCCGCCGCGAGGGGCGGGAGCCGACTGGCCGATCGATACAAGCGGATATCGAGAGACGACTCCCAATCAGGCCCACCGATTGGAACCACTTTGCCGCGTTCCAGCTCCTGTGTAATGGCGCTGATCGGCAGCCAGGCCAATCCATGTCCTTCCAGGACCATCGCCTTGATGGCCTCAGCCATCGAATTTTCGTAACAATTTTCCAGATGATGGGGCGGATTGCGCGTCAGAATATGATCAATGATTCGACAAAGATAAGTGTTGGCGGAATAGGCGAGGAAACGGACGGGATGCTCTTTTGTGCCAGGAAACACCGAATTGTCGAT
>DATNIV010000199.1:0-12346 GCA_035604255.1 Telmatospirillum sp.
GGGAAGTGATCTTCGACGCCGAACATTTCTTCGACGGTTTTCGGGCCAATCCCGATTATGCGCTGGCTTGCATCAAGGCGGCCTATGGGGCCGGGGTCCGCTGGGTGGTCTTGTGCGACACCAACGGCGGCATTTTGCCCCACGAGGTCGAGGCCATCGTCGGCGAGGTGGCGAAGGTGGTGCCGGGCAGCCATCTTGGCATCCATTGTCACAACGATTCCGACAACGCCGTGGCCAATTCTCTGGCCGCCGTGCGGGCCGGCGTGCGTCAGGTGCAGGGCACCTTGAATGGCCTGGGGGAACGGTGCGGCAATGCCAATCTGATCTCCCTCATTCCCAATCTGGTTCTTAAAATGGGCTTCGAGACCGGTATTTCCGCGTCAGATCTCACCACTTTGACCCATGTTTCCAGGGCGTTGGACGAACGGCTCAATCGGGCGCCCAATCGTCACGCGCCCTATGTCGGCGAATCGGCCTTCGCCCACAAGGGCGGTCTGCATGTCTCGGCCGTCGAGAAAGACCCGCGCTGCTACGAACATATCGCCCCCGAACTGGTGGGCAACCGCCGTCATATCGTGGTGTCCGACCAGGCCGGGCGCTCGAACATGCTGGCCCGGTTCCGCGAGATCGGTTTCGATATCGATCCCGACGATCCGAAGATCACCCATCTGATCGAAGAGGTGAAGCTGCGCGAGTTCAACGGCTATGCCTATGACGGGGCCGAAGCCAGCTTCGAATTGCTGGCGCGCCGCATGTTGGAGGGGTTGCCGGAACTGTTCCGGGTCCACAGCTTTCGCGTCATCGACGAGCGGCGGTGGAATAACCGAAACGAGTTGATCACCTTGTCGGAAGCGACCATCAAGGTCGAAGTGGGCGGCGGAACCCTGATGACCGTGGCGGAAGGCAATGGCCCCGTCAGCGCCTTGGATGCGGCCTTGCGCAAGGTGCTGGGTCCCGTCTATCCGCAATTGGCCGATCTGCGCCTGGTCGACTACAAAGTGCGTATCCTTGATCCCAAGGCGGCGACGGCCGCGGTGACCCGGGTGATGATCGAAAGCGTCGATGGCCATGGCGCACGGTGGTCGACCGTCGGCGTGTCCGCCAATGTCATCGATGCCTCGTTCAACGCTTTGCACGATAGCATCACCTACAAATTGCTGCGCGACGGTGCCGCTTAAGGATGAAGAAATGACCGTAACCGAGGTGGCGCCATCGACTGAAAAGCCGGTGGTTATCCTGGTGCGTCCGCAACTGGCCGAAAATGTCGGCACCACCACGCGGGCGATGTTGAATTGTGGATTAACCGAATTGCGGCTGGTGGCGCCACGGGAAAATTGGCTGGACGACCGCGCCATCGCGGCGTCCTCGGGGGCCGATGCGCTGTTGCGCGCCGCCGTTCGCTTCGACAGTACGGAAGAGGCGATCGCCGATCTGCACCGGGTCTATGCCACCACCGGGCGGAACCGCTTCATGGTCAAGCCGGTGGTCACGCCGCATCAAGCGGCGCGGGAATTGCGAGAGCATATCGGCGGCGGCTTGCGCTGCGGCGTGCTGTTCGGCCCGGAGCGCACGGGGCTGGAAAATGACGATGTCGCCTTGGCCGATACCGTCATTACCGTACCGCTCAATCCCGACTATTGTTCGCTCAATCTCGCCCAGTCGGTGCTGTTGATCGCCTATGAGTGGTTCCAAGCCGGTGCCCCGGCTGAACCCAAAGGCATGACCAAGGGGGCGACTCCGGTTGCCTTGAAAGAGGATTTGGTCGGACTTTTCGATCATCTGGAGCGGGAACTCGACGACTGCGGCTTTTTCCGCGTCGCGGCAAAACGCCCGGTGATGGTGCGCAATATTCGGAATATGTTCGGACGCGCCGATCTCACTCAGCAGGAAGTTCGAACATTGCACGGAATCGTCCATGAACTGGTGACATGGCGCAAGAAAAAGGCCGAGGATCAAGAGTCATGAGCACGTCATCGGCGAAGCCGCCCAAATTCGATTCCTATTTTCAACAAAGCTTCGAGCAATTGCTGATCTGGCGCCGTGACGTTCGCCATTTTCGCCGCGATCCGGTGGATGTGGCGCTGATCGAACGGCTGATCGCCACGGCCTGTCTGGCGCCGTCGGTGGGCAACAGCCAGCCTTGGCGTTTCGTCCGGGTGACCGAGGCCGAACGGCGCGTGGCGGTGCGGGCCAATTTCTCCGCCTGCAATTCCGAGGCTCTCCACAATTATCACGGTGAGCGTGCCAAGCTTTACGCCAGCCTGAAATTGGCCGGATTGGAGGACGCGCCGGAACATCTGGCGGTATTTTGTGACAATGGATCGGCGACCGGCCATGGGTTGGGCAGCCGGACCATGCCGGAGACCAAGAATTTCTCGGTGGTGGCCGCTGTCTATACCCTTTGGTTGGCGGCACGCATCCATGGCCTGGGCGTCGGCTGGGTGTCGATTCTCGACCCCGAGCAAATTCGACAGATCCTCGATGTTCCCGAGGATTGGACGTTGGTCGCGTACTTGTGCATCGGAAAGCCGGTCGAGGAAAGTGACGAACCGGAATTGGTGCGTCTGGGGTGGCAGGAACGCGAAGCGTTCGAAAAGGTATTGTTCAAGCGCTGATGCCGTCGCCCACGTTTTATGGCGGTGTAAAAGTGATCTATAAAATTTTATTTAATTACCGTATTCTTGGGAGGTCCATAAAAGACGATGTCTCGCCGGAGTGGGGTGGTGTGAATCTGTCGCGGTAAATAAATTAATAAAGGTCATTATTTGACAGGGTTCTTGACCCACGATAACACTTGCCCCCGCCAGTTATGGACAATTGTTCCGCTACGCGTGAGGGTCCCATGTCTTTCTTCGAACATCTGAAAATCGCGACCAAGGTGCTGGTCCTCCTAGGTTTGCTGGGCCTGTTCGCCTTGGCGACGACGGTTTTTTCCGCCAGCCGGATGCATGCCATCGACGGTACTTATTCCCGTCTGCTGACCATGGACGCGAAAGGCGCGGTGATTATCGCCCGGCTCAATGCCCGGCAGATCGAAACCGGGCGGCTGGTCTACCGGCTGATCGCCGAGAGCGACACCTCGAAAATGGCGGCGATCGACAAGGACATGGCCGCAACGGCCGAGCGGTTCCGCAAATTGGCGGCCGATGCCAAAGCGGCTTTGCCGGCGAATGTTGCGGCGATCGACGCCATGTTGGGAAACTATGACGTGCTTCTGCGCGCTGTCGACGACATTCACAAACTGGCGATGGTCAACGACGATGCCGCGGCGATGAAGATGGTGGCCGAGAGCTTCGATCCGAAAATGGAGGTCTTGCGCAAGGATCTCAGTGTGCTCACCGACGCGTCGATCGCCAGTCTTGAAAAAGGGTCGGTCGACGCTGCGGCGGAGACCGAGGCGACGATCCGCTTGACCTATGGGGCGGAACTGGTGGGACTGGTGGTAGTGCTATCGCTGGCGGCGTGGTTGACCAACAAATATCTGGCCCGCCCGATCATCGGGATCGGCGAGGTGATGCGGCGCTTGGCCGATCGTGAGTATGCGGTCGAGGTGAGCGGGACGGAGCGTCGCGACGAGATCGGCGTCATGGCCAAGGCCGTGCACGTCTTCAAGGAGGGCATGCTCCGCGCCGAGGCGGCGGATGTCGAGCAGCGGCGCGAGCGCGAGGAGCGGGCACAGCGGGCGCATCGGATCGAAGCTCTCACGCTGGCCTTCGATCAAAAGGTCGCGACCATTCTTGGCACCGTGGCCCAGGCGGGAACGGAAATGCAGTCGACCGCGTCGGCGATGTCGGCGACGGCGGAGCAGACGACGCGCCAGGCCAATGTCGTCGCCTCGGCGGCCGAGGAGGCGTCTTCCAATGTGCAGACGGTGGCGGCGGCCTCCGAGGAGTTGGCTTCGTCGATCCAGGAGATCTCGCGCCAGGTCAACCATTCGGCCGAAGTCGCGGCGACCGCCGCCGACCAGAGCAGTCGTACCAACGAACTGGTGCAAGGGCTGGCGCAAAGCGCCCAACGAATCGGCGAGGTGGTCAGTCTGATCAACAATATCGCGTCACAGACCAATCTGCTGGCCTTGAACGCCACGATCGAGGCGGCGCGGGCCGGCGAGGCCGGCAAGGGCTTCGCCGTGGTGGCCAACGAGGTGAAGACCCTGGCCAACCAAACCGGCAAGGCGACCGACGAGATCGCCCAGCAGGTCTCCGCCGTACAGGCGGCGACCGGGGAGGCCGTACGGGCTATCCAGGGCATCGGCCAGACCATCTCGGAGATCAATAGCATCTCGACGGCGATCGCGTCTGCGGTCGAGGAACAGGGCGCCGCCACCCAGGAGATCGCCCGCAATGTTCAGCAGGCGGCGGCGGGTACTCACCAGGTGACACAGAACATCGGTGGCGTTTCCGACGCCGCAATGGAGACCGGCCATTCGGCGCACAGCGTGTTGAATGCCGCCACCGGCCTGACTCGCGAATCGAACGTCCTGCGTCAAGAGGTCGACAGTTTTCTTGCCGAAGTGCGGGCGGCGTGACGAAAAGGGCGCAAGAAGCGTGAGGGCTCGCGAAAAAACAAGGGCAGGCGCCGTTCGGACGCTTGCCCTTGTTCGTTTTCCTTTGACTCTGCGGCTGCAGTTTGCATAATCCGCCCCTTCTTCCGAGAAAGTGGGCCGGTAGCCAATCCGTTCCCCGCCCTGGCGCCGTCGGTTCGGTTGTTTGGGGACTATCGGGACAACAAAGATGGAAATGGTTAGACCATGAGTAAGCGCATCGAAGCGAAATATAAGATTAACCGCCGTCTCGGCGTCAATCTGTGGGGCCGGGCCAAGAGCCCGCTCAACAAAGGCCACGAGAATCCTCCCGGCCAACATGGCCAGCGCCGCAAGAAGCCGTCCGACTTCGGCACCCAGTTGATGGCCAAGCAGAAGCTGAAGGGCTATTACGGCAATATCGGCGAGAAGCAGTTCCGCAAGCTCTATGACGAGGCCGTGCGCCGTCGTGGCGACACCTCGGAAAATTTGATCGAATTGCTGGAACGCCGGCTCGACGCCGTCGTCTATCGCATGAAATTCGCCCCGACCCCCTTCGCCGCCCGTCAGATCGTCAATCACGGGCATGTGCGGGTCAACGGCAAGAAGGTCAATATCGCGTCTTACATGATCAAGGACAACGATGTCGTCTCGATCAAGGACAAGTCCCGTGACATGGCGTTGATTCTCGAAGCGGCGCAGTCCGGCGAGCGCGACATTCCGGAATATTTGAGCGTCGACCACAAAGAGATGAAGGGCACCTTCGTTCGTGCCCCCAAGCTTCCCGATGTGCCCTACCCGGTACAGATGGAACCCAATCTGGTGGTCGAATTCTATTCGCGCTAAGCCTTAGCCTAGCGAGACCAGAAAAAAGGCCCGGCGGGAGAATCCGCCGGGCCTTTTTCGATTCAAATGTCGTCATTACGAGTTGAGCACCAACGGTGCGCCGCCCTGTCCCGGATGAAAAGGTGGTCACTGCGAGCGCAAGCGAAGCAGTCCAGGATGACAAGGGTGCCTTCTGGATCGCTTCGTCGCTCGCGCTCCTCGCGATGACGGCGAAAGAACCTTTTCTCCTTAGCCGAAGGCGAAAGACAGGTTAAGCCACCAACCCTTTTTCCTTGAGCAGGCCTGCCAGTTCGCCGGTGGCCGCCATCTCGCGGACGATGTCGCAGCCGCCGACGAATTCACCTTTGACATAGAGCTGGGGGATGGTCGGCCAGTTGGTGAACTGCTTGACGCCGTCGCGCAGGCTGGGGTCGACGAGGACGTCGATTCCTTTGAACTTCACGCCGAGATCGCTCAGAATTTGCACCACGGCGGCCGAGAAGCCGCACTGCGGAAACATCGGCGTTCCCTTCATATAGAGGACGACGGGATTCTCGTTGAGATCCTGCTTGATGCGATCGAAAACTGGATTTCCGCTCATGTCGGCTCGATTCCTTGATGGATGAGAAGGAGAAAAAACAAGGGGTTTGCTATGGCCATATGGCGCCGCCCTGCCGAATTGTCAACGGGCGACGCTGCGCCCGAATGCGACGGAATAGAGAGCCAATCCCGCCCAGATGAAGGCGAACGTCACGGCGTGGATCGGTGTGAATGTTTCGCCGAAGGCCAGGACGGCGACGGCCATTTGCAGGGTCGGATTGATATATTGCATCAATCCGAGGCAGGACATCCGAAGGCGCCGGGCGCCATAGGCGAAAAGGACGAGCGGTATGGCCGTGACCGGACCGGATGCCGTCAACAGTGCGACCGTGGCGGCGCTTCCATCGAGCCACACCCCCCCGTCGGGTCTTGTCGCCAGGAAGAGGATGGCGAGCGGCGCGACCAGGATCGTTTCGACGGCCAGGCCGACCAGCGCATCGACGGCCACCATCTTTCGCAGCAAGGGATAAAGGGCGAATGTGGTGGGAAAGGCCACGCACGCCCAGGCGACGTCCTTCGAACCGAGAGCCAGCGCGGCGACACCGACACCGACAAGTCCGAGGGCCGCCATTTGGCGACGGTTCATCCGTTCGTGGAGGAATAGGGCACCGAGCAGCACGTTGCACAAGGGGCAGATGAAATAGCCGAGGCTGACCTCAAGCGCATGACCGGCGTTCACCGCCCAAATGAAAAATCCCCAATTGGCTGAAAGGCAGATCGACGCCGCCGCGAGATAGGCCAGACTCCGCCCGTTGCGGAAGACGCGCCACAATGCGCCCGCTTTATTGACAATGACGATCAGGACGAGGGCGACGACGGCGCTCCAGATCACCCGATGTCCGAGGATCAATGTGGCCGGCGCGAAGTTGACGGCTTTGAAATAGAGGGAGGAGAGGCCCCAAAGAGCATAGGCGGAGAAGGCCGCCGCCATGCCCCTTCGATCCTCGGGCTGGGTTAATATTTGGGGGCGTCCTCCGGAGTCGCCGTCTGCAGGGCCAGCGCGTGCAGATCGCCACCCATCTTGCCCTGGAGCGCCGCATAGACCATCTGATGCTGCTGCACACGGCTTTTGCCGCGAAAAGCGGGTGAAACCACCAGGGCGGCGTAATGGTCGCCGTCGCCGCGCAGATCCTCGATGGTGACGAGGGCGTCGGGAAGGCCTTCCTTGATCAAGGCGGTGATATCGGCGGCGTCCATGGCCATGTCGGCGGGTTCCTTCATTTGCGAACAAGATGCCAGTGGCGGTTAAACGTTAAACGCCGCTGTCCGTCGCCGCCATATAGTCCGGCAGCCAGGCCTCGTTCAGCCGCGTCATCTCCGCAACGGAGATGGCGCCGGAGCCATTCAGAATCAAGTCGTCGCCGCCGGTGCTGCCGATGATGCGCGCCGATACGTTGGCGCGGTGGGCGGCGGCCAAAACCGCGGCCACCTGCGAAGGCGGCGTGGTCAACACATAACGCCCCTGGTCTTCGCCGAAACACCAAGCATGCAGCGGAACGCCCTGCGGCGCCGTGATGGTGGCTCCGATGGCCGAAGTGATGGACATTTCCGCGACAGCCACCAGCAAACCGCCATCCGAAACGTCATGAACGGCTGTCGTCTGGCCCTCGGCGATCATATGGCGAACGAATTCGCCTTCGCGTTTTTCGCGATGCAGGGCGACCGGCGGCGGGGCGCCGTCTTCGCGACCGCACAACTCGCGCAAATAGAGCGACGATCCCAGCCAGCCTTTGGTTTCACCCAGCAATACGATGGCGTCACCGGCCTGTTTGAAGGGCAACGTCGCCGTCTTCGTCACGTCCTCGATCAGGCCGACGGCGCCGATGGTCGGCGTGGGCAGAATGGCGACACCGTTGGTTTCGTTGTAAAGCGAGACATTGCCCGACACCACGGGGAAGTCGAGAGACCGGCAGGCCTCGCCCATGCCTTGAATGGCTTCGACGATTTGGCCCATGATTTCGGGCTTTTCCGGATTGCCGAAGTTCAGATTGTCGGTGACGGCCAACGGACGGGCGCCAACGGCGGAAAGATTGCGATAGGCTTCCGCCACCGCCTGACGACCGCCCTCATGCGGATCGGCCAGGCAATAACGCGGCGTGCAGTCGGTGGTCATCGCCAAGGCTTTGTTGGTGCCATGGATCCTGACCACGCCGGAATCGCCTCCGGGACGCTGCACGGTATCGTTCATCACCATATGGTCGTACTGTTCGTATATCCAGCGCTTGGAGGCGAGGTCCGGACAGGACAGCAGGGTTTTCAATGCGTCGATCGGGGGGTGGGCCGGGACGGTTTCGGCCGCGATCACCGGGCGTTTGAGGCCGGGCACCCACGGACGGTCATATTCCGGGCTGGCCTTGGCCAGCGGATCGATCGGCAAATCGGCGACCACTTCGCCATGGTGTTTCAGCACCATGCGTCCATTGTCGGTCAGATATCCGATCACCGCGAAATCGAGTTCCCATTTTTCGAAAATGGCCCGCGCCTTGTCCTCGTGACCGGGCTTCAGGACCATCAACATGCGTTCCTGGCTTTCCGAGAGCATGATCTCATAGGGCGTCATGCCGACTTCGCGGATCGGCACGCTGTCCAGATCCATCTCGATGCCAAGACCGCCCTTCGACGCCATCTCGAAAGAAGACGAGGTCAAGCCGGCGGCGCCCATGTCCTGAATGGCGACGATGGAATCGGTCGCCATCATTTCCAGGCAGGCCTCGATCAGCAGCTTCTCGGTGAACGGATCGCCAACCTGCACGGTGGGACGCTTTTCTTCCGAATCCTCGGAGAATTCCGCCGAGGCCATGGTTGCGCCATGGATGCCGTCGCGGCCGGTTTTCGAGCCGACATAGACCACCGGATTGCCGACGCCGGCGGCGGCCGAATAGAAAATACGATCGGCTTGGGCCACGCCCACGGTCATCGCGTTGACGAGGATATTGCCATTGTAGGAGGCGTGAAAATTGGTTTCGCCGCCCACTGTCGGCACACCGACGCAATTGCCGTAGCCACCGATTCCGGCGACCACGCCGGAGACCAGATGACGGGTCTTCGGATGAGAGGGCTCGCCGAAACGCAGCGCGTTCAGATTGGCGATCGGCCGGGCGCCCATGGTGAAGACGTCGCGTAAGATGCCTCCGACGCCGGTTGCCGCGCCCTGGTAGGGTTCGATGAAGCTGGGGTGGTTGTGGCTTTCCATCTTGAAAATGGCCGTCTGGCCGTCGCCGATGTCGATGACGCCGGCGTTCTCACCGGGGCCACAGATCACCCAAGGGGCGGTCGTCGGCAGGGTCTTCAACCACTTCTTCGAGCTTTTGTAAGAACAGTGCTCGGACCACATCACCGAAAAGATGCCGAGTTCGGTCACATTGGGTTCACGGCCCATGATGTTCAGCACGAGGCTGTACTCGTCCTCGGTCAGGCCGTGGGCTTTGATCACTTCCGCAGTAATGGGCGATTTGCTGCTGCTCACGACAATGCCTCCACCAAGCCTTCGAACATGGGTTTCCCGTCGGTGCCGCCCAGCAGATCTTCGACCAGACGTTCGGGGTGCGGCATCAATCCCAGCACCCGCTTGGTTTCATTGAAGATGCCGGCGATATGGCGAGCCGAGCCGTTGGGATTGGCCGCGTTGTCCACCGTGCCGTCGGCTGTCGCATAACGGAAGGCGACCAGGCCCTCACCCTCCAAGCGGTCGAGTGTGGCATCGTCGGCGAAATAGTTTCCCTCGGCATGGGCGATGGGCAAACGGATCACGGCGCCGGCTTGATATTTCCGGGTGAAGAGGCTGTCCGTCGTCTCGACGCGCAGGTGAACGTCCTTGCAAATGAATTTGAGGCCGGCATTGCGGATCAGGGCACCGGGCAACAATCCTGTTTCGGTCAGAATCTGGAAGCCGTTGCAGATTCCCAAGACCGGTGTGCCGGCATCAGCCGCGGCCTTTACGGCGCGCATGATCGGCGATTGCGCCGCCATGGCGCCGCAGCGCAGGTAATCGCCATAGGAAAAGCCGCCTGGCACGACTACCAGATCGACAGAGGGGAGTTCGGTTTCACGATGCCAAACCATAAGAGACGGGTGACCCATGGCGGCTTCAAGGGCGACTGCGACGTCACGGTCGCAGTTGGAGCCGGGGAAGACGATGACGGCGGCTTTCAAGGACTTCATCCTTCCGACAGGAGGTAAGGCGCATTGTTTATAACAAAAAAGTGAAGCTTCCCAGCACTTCCCGAAAATCCCGGCGACTTCCTGAGGTTTCCCGGAAAAACCGGGGATCTGTCATGGGGAGGACGCGGTTCGTGGCACGCTTTCTCTTCAACGACATGTCCGATTAGGCTGGACGGCTATAGAGCTCGGCGGTGCGTTCCAGATGATGGACGAGCGCAATCTCGGCGGCGTCCGGATCATGACGTTCGATCTGTCGGACGATGTCCGCATGTTCTGTCAGCGTCGCCTCTTCCTTGCCGGTCCAGATCAACATTTCCGTGTGATATTCCTTGAGCCAGTTCAACATGGCCTCGCTGACGCCTTCGAACAAAGGATTGCCGGAGATCGCGGCGATCTGCCTGTGAAATTGCATGTCGGTGGCGATGAAGGCGCTGGAATTCCCGAGACTGGCCCGTTGCATTTCGATGGTCGCCCGCAATTTGGCGATGGTCTCCGGCGTGGCCTTGAGCGCGGCCTCACGGACCATGCCGCGTTCGAAGAAAAGGCGGGCATGTTTGAGATGGTCGAGCGAGGCCGGCGACGTCGCCAGCATGACATGGGCGGCGACGTCCACCTGTTGGATGATGGACCTGGCGGTAATCTGGCGGACCTTGGAGCGCTCGCCGTGCGTAATCGTCAGCAGGCCGATATTGCTCAAAGCTTGCATCGCTTCGCGAATGGCCGGACGTCCGACTTGAAAGCGTTCCATGAGTTCGCGTTCTGACGGGACCATTTCGCCAGGTTGGAGTTCGCCACTGGTGATGAGTGCCTTCAAACGATCAAACACTTCGTCCGAAAGCTTGCGGCGGACGATAGGTTGCGTTTCGATGACCATTGATTCTGTTTCCAGTCAGTGCCGTCTTTGAAAGGGCGAGGGAGGCTCGTCCGCCATTTCGTAATTTGCCATCTTTCCACGCTTTGCAGAAGCGTGTTTGACCATGGTTAAACGAGGTAACGTTCGAGCGCCGTGGCGATTCCGTCCCTATCGTTGGATGTCGTCACCCATGCGGCATCGGCCTTGAGGGCTGCTTCGGCGTTCCCCATGGCGACTCCGAATCCGACGGCGCGGATCATGCTGAGATCGTTGTGATTATCGCCGAAAGCGATGATCTCGGACGGTTCTATGTTCTGGGAAGACGCCCATTCGATCAGCCGTCGGCCTTTGGAATTTCCGGCTTTGGTGACGTCGACGCGATCGGTCCAGGAATATTCGATCGCGTAGTCGCCGCCGCCCTGCGCATCGGCGCTCCAACTCGAAAGAACCCTGGGGTCGTCGTGCGACACGACGAATTTCCAGAGGAAGGGGGTGTTGTCGATCAGGCGCTCGAAACTGGCGACCTGGCGCAATTCCGGACGCAACGACGGGATGAAGCTGTCGGCCCAGGCTTTCAGTCGGGCGATATGGGGATTTTCGATCTCGTAGGTCATCGCCTCGCTGGTGTAAAGGAGGCAGTGGACATCATGTCGGCGGCAGATCTCCAACATGTGACGGGCTTGGGGCGGACTCATCGGGTCGCCGACAATCGCCCGTTGTGTGGCGAAGTCATAGACATAGGCGCCATTGCAGCAGATCGCCGGCGTTTTGAGGCCAAGTTCACGATGGAAGGGCGCCGTCGCGACGTGATGACGTCCGGTCACGAGAACGACGGTGACGCCGCGATCAAGCGCATTGCGGACGGCCGTCTTTGTGCTGGGCTGGATCGTTCCTGTGGAATCGAGGGCGGTGCCGTCGAGATCGAGCGCGATGAGGCGATAGGACGTGCGATTCATAGTGGCGTCATCCGATCCGTCGGTGAGGGTTGCTCCTTACGTTCCATTGTTCACGCGATGCCGTCGCGAATGTCGAGAAAATACGCGTCCTTGCCGACCTGTCCGCCTTTCAAGGCGATTTGCAGGCCGTCGAAGGCGGGTTCTTGGCTATAGGCCGAGCACAGTGGCGACCCGGGCGTGCGAGGGAGCGGCAACAGGGTGGTCAGGGCAAAGATATCGAGTTCGCGCAACGCATGGCTGGAGGTGTCGCCACCGGCGATGACGGCGCGTTTCAAGCCCGCTTCGGCGATCAAGCGGCGTTGGATGCGCCCCAATGTCCGGCCGATTTGATGACGGGCGCCGATGAATTGGTCGATCGTCTTGCCGATATCGGTGGTGGGTCCGAGCGCCGTGTGGACGATGACACTCCGGCCCAAGGCGAGAGCGGCA
>DATNIV010000200.1:0-2383 GCA_035604255.1 Telmatospirillum sp.
CAGATCCTCCGGCGAGATTGGTTTGGTCATGAATCCATCGGCCCCCACCCGCATCACCGACACCTGCACCGTCTTATCGGTTTCACTCGACAAAAAGATGATGGGAAGGCTGACAAACTGGGGAATTTGGCGAATAAGCCGCGACAGATCCCGTCCCGAACAGGACGGCATATACATATCCATCAACACCAGATCAGGCAGGAACTCGCCCAATTCCTTGAGAATCTTGGACGGCTGATTGATCTGGCGAACGACCATTCCCGCCGCTTCCAAAATGACCGCGTGGTAATCGGCCATTTCCGGCTCGTCATCGACGATCAAAATACGAAATGGGTCGGGCTCGTTACGCGTTGTGACCTGATCCAGAATAGCGACGATGTCATGCGCGGCCACGGGCTTCAGAAAATAGGCTTCCCCGCCAGCTTGTACAGCCCGCAACCGAGCGTCGAAACTGGCGTTTTTCGATACGAAAAGCGCGGGGACATCGACCTCGCGACGAAGCTCCGCCATAACATCGGCGCCGGCCGTGGACATGATCACCGCGTCGGGCGGATCGGCCAATACCGCCGTTTTCAAAGCCTCGGGATCCGTAAAGCTGGTAAAGCCATAGCCGAACCACGACAACTGCGTCCCCAATTCGGCGGCATCGAGGTCATTGTCGCAATAAAACACGACGCGCCGACCCGGATCCGCCACGTCGGCCGAGGGCTCGGCAACCGCCGGCGGCGGTGCGTGGGCGACGGGCGCCGGTTCCATACCGATCAAACCGGCATCCGACTCCATGCGCGAGATGCAGGCGCCAAGACCTTCGATAGCGCGAACCTGAACCGTTTTGCGCGCCGCCTTATCAAGCCGGCGAAGTTGCCGCACCATTTCGGTGGCCGCCGCGCTCTCGGCACTGATCTTCGGCAACCCCAAAGACGCCGCCGTGCCCTTGATATTGTGAAAGCAACAAAACAGATCGTCGACCACACGATCATCTGCCACACATTCGGCCAGCAGGCCGCACCCTTGCCTTGCCTTGGCAAGGGTCTGCGGCAGCTTGGCGAGATAGGTCCGCCGCAACCGCACGATCTTTTCGCTCAATGCGGAAAAGGATTGTTGTTCCATCGTCAAATGCGGCTCCGAGCCAGTCGTTATTACCGTCAATCAGCCGACGGCAGCAGCGCATCCGCGACGGCCGTCATCAGTGACGTTTCCAAATCCATATCCTTAGCGATACAGGCGGTGAGCCGAGGCTCTTGCTGTCTCAGCGACAGAGGATCGTCACCACTGAGTAAGATGAAAGGTATTCCGCCCTTTTCTCCGCGCAAAGTCCTAAAAAGATCCAATCCACTCATTCCCGGCATATTCATGTCGGAAACCACCGCATCGAACGCGGAATCCCGCTCCAAAAGCGCCAACGCCCTCTGGCCATCCTCGACGGCGACCACATCGCACCCACCATCCTCCAACACCGCGACCGTCATCTCGGCGGCCAAGGCGTCATCGTCAACAACAAGAATGCGCATCGTTCCCTCTTGTCTTTTTCATTATCCCAGCAGGCTTTTCAACGTCGCAATCAAACCACCCTGATCAAAATCGCCTTTGACGATATAAGCGTCGGCTCCGACCTCGATGCCGCGCCGCTTATCCTCTTCTTTCTGACGGGACGTGATAATGATGATCGGAACATGCCGGTAGCCTTCGTCCTGACGCAGAGCGGACGTCAAAGCGAAACCATCCATTTGCGGCATTTCCACATCGGTCAGCACGGCATCGAACGCGCTGCCCAAGGCCTTGTGCAATCCGTCACGACCGTCTTCCGCCAGAGTCACCTGATAACCATGCATTTCCAACACGTCGCGTTCAATCTCCCGGGTATTCAGGGAATCGTCGACCACCAGCACCCGGCTCCGCTTGCGCGGGGCACCGTCCTCCGGCTTGACGCTATCAACCCGGGCCTTGCGCGCCATTTCGAGCAGAATCGGAGTCTGCAGCACACTGACCAGAGCGCTCCGACCGGTCATGACCACACCTGACACCATGGCGACATGGGCGAGATGATCCGGCAATGGCTTGATCACCATGTCGCGCTCATCGACCCAATCGCCCACCCGTAACGCCAGTTTTTCGTGATGGACCTGGACCATCACCAACAACAGATCATCCTCTGGCGCCGCCTGGCGTTTCGGCAAGGACAGCAGATCGGCCAGACTGACCATGGGAATGAACTCATTCTCGACCACGACGACTGGGCGTTCCGCCACCACGAGCAATCGCTCAGCCGGCAAGCGGAGCAATCGCGTCACCTGCTGGGCGGTGAAGCCGAAGGTTTCGCCGCCCGCCTCGACCAACAGCACCCGCATCACCGCCAGAGACCGGGGAAGATGCAAAGCGAACG
>DATNIV010000201.1:0-3440 GCA_035604255.1 Telmatospirillum sp.
TATGGCGCTCTGGTCGGATTCGAACTGAAGGATGGTGTCGAAGCGGGAAAACGCTTCATCAACGCGCTGCAGCTTTTTTACCATGTCGCCAACATCGGCGACGCCCGCAGTCTCGCCATCCACCCGGCCAGCACCACGCATTCGCAACTTTCTCCAGAAGATCAGTTGGCGACGGGGGTCTCGCAGGGGTATGTTCGCCTCTCCATTGGCATTGAACATATCGACGATATCCTCGCCGATCTCAAACAGGCTCTGGAGGCCGCATAACAAAGTGTTTGGACCGCTCGTCGCGGGGACCTTCCCCCAGACTCGCCTCCGCCGCAATCGCCGCGACCTGTGGTCGCGGCGATTGGTTGCGGAAAATGTTCTCACCCCGGCAGATTTGATCTGGCCGGTCTTCGTAACCGAAGGCAGCGGCCAGCATGTTCCCGTGCCCTCGATGCCGGGCGTCGTCCGCTATTCGCTCGACACGCTGGTCGATGCCGTCGGCGAGGCGCGCGATCTGGGCATTCCGGCCATTGCCCTGTTTCCGGCCGTGCCCCCGGAATTGAAAACCCCCGACGCCCGCGAAGCGACCAATCCCGACAATCTGGTGTGCCGGGCCGTCCGGACCGTCAAGAAGGCCTTTCCCGATCTTGGCGTCATCTGCGACGTCGCTCTCGACCCCTTCAACAGCGACGGGCATGACGGCCTGGTCATCGACGGCTATGTCGCCAATGATGAAAGCCTGGCGGTGCTCTGTCGCCAGGCCCTGGTACAGGCGCAAGCGGGCTGCGACGTGGTGGCGCCCTCGGATATGATGGACGGACGGATCGAAGCCATTCGCCGCACATTGGATGAGGCCGGACTGATTCAGGTGCGGATTTTGTCCTATGCGGCCAAATATGCGTCGGCGTTCTACGGACCGTTCCGCGATGCCATCGGCTCCAACACCGCCCTGAAAGGCGGCGACAAGAAGACCTATCAGATGGATCCGGCCAACAGCGACGAAGCCTTGCGCGAGGTCGCCGCCGATCTTCGCGAAGGCGCCGACATGGTGATGGTCAAGCCCGGCATGCCCTATCTCGACATCGTTCGACGGGTCAAAGACTGCTTCGCCGTCCCCACCTACGCCTATCAGGTGAGCGGCGAATACGCCATGCTGAAGGGCGCCATCAACAATGGCTGGCTGGACAATGACAAGACGGTCTGGGAAAGCCTGATGGCCTTCAAACGGGCCGGCGCCGATGGCGTCTTGACCTATTTCGCCGTCGAAGCGGCAAAGTTGCTGAAGCGCGGCGCGTGAGCTTTTCCACTTGCGTCTTTCGCAAAGCGTCGGATCACCCATAGTGATGCTGCGGAACGCCTAAACGTCAAAACTCTTGAAGAATTGACGACTTTTTGAGAACACAGATGCACTCAGATGCCGCTACGCGGCTCACGGATGGGCGCAGATAAAAATGAGCGCCGCAGGCATCAATCCCGCTTGGTCTCGCCTATTGCCGCCCGAGATTATCCCGATTGCCTGCGGCGCACAGGGAACATCATCTGTGAGCCGCGCAGCGGCATCCGTGTTCATCTGTGTAACAACACCTTTGCGCCAGACAACGTGTTCGGCAGCCGCGCAAGAGGCGACGCCGGTCCAGACAGTGACATCGACCTCGCTGTGGTCTTGGACGGATGACCCGCCATTGCTCCTCAGAGGCCAAGGACCTGGCGGCTCATGGCCGTTTCGGTGGCTCACGGGATGGCTCGCCGTTGGCGCCGACATAGGGGAACAATCCCGTTCGAAAGGCTTCTGCCATGTGGGCGGCGCGAGCTTTGGCCCGCCTGGCAGCTTCCGGCGGCAGCGAGGCGTCGGCAGCAATGATGAACAACGCCAGCCACTGGTCAAAATGTTGCGGTTCAATTGGAAGATCCAGGTGAAAGGGAAAGGGCCGTCCCTGGTAACGATTGGTTTTCAGCAAAAAATGTGACCAGAAATCGGTCAATTTCGCCAAATGGCCGTCCCAGTCAGCAATGGCTTTATGGAAAATCGGCCCCAGATCTTCGTGAGCAAAAGCCGATTCGTAGAACCTGCGGACCATCGCCGCTATTTGCTCTTCCGTGACGGGCACGTTCGGCCTCCCGGTCACATGAGATGCCGAGGCAGATGCATTCGTGCCGCGGCCTGGTTGGTCGGATCGCCCGAGTGAACCATCATCCCACAACTCCAGGTTATCGGTCTGAACCAAGGTGGCTATCGATAGGCACGCGTCCTTAGGATAGGAACTCTCAGTCCTCGATTTGATGCGTTCCGGCCTCCAAAAGTAAAGTTATTTCGTGGGGGGCGATTTCTGGCACGAAAAAACGCCGGTGGGAAAATCGGGAAAAGACTTTGTTCGCCTGCACCCACTTACCCAAGGAACCGCCAAGGCGCCAAGAACGCCAAGGTAGGGTTCCTCTCAGCCTCATCGCACAGTCCCGATCCGCACCCCGCTGGTGAAAGGCCTGCGGCGCAAAATATGTGCGAAACGCTTGGCCGCTTCCCGTGGCGGCGCATCAAACCCCTTGGCGCCTTGGCGCCTTGGCGGTTCAGCTAAGTCTCTTGATCGCCGCATGGGATCATTTTAGAATCGTTCGAGCGAATTCCCTGCGAGTTCCGAGATGCAACCTTGGCAATAGTCCGTTAGACTGCCGCCATGACGACGGTGCCCGAATCCCTCGCGCGAACGATCGTCGAGGTCTATGCGCCTCGGCGCGTGGTGCTGTTCAGTAGCCGAGCAAGAGGCGACGCCGGGCCCGATAGCGACATCGACCTCGTTGTGGTCTTGGACGATGTCGTTCCATCCGAGGAGCTGTCGAGACGCCGCAGCAATGCCGCTCGCCGCGGCTACACGAGTTCGGTCGACATCCTCCCCTGCCGAGAGGGCGTCCTTCGCGAACGAGCCCGTG
Organism: Telmatospirillum sp.; assembly: GCA_035604255.1. Classification (GTDB taxonomy): domain Bacteria; phylum Pseudomonadota; class Alphaproteobacteria; order Rhodospirillales; family Magnetospirillaceae; genus Telmatospirillum. The sequence continues at coordinate 2,914 of DATNIV010000201.1, forward strand.
CCGCCGGTTCCTTTGCCGATACGATCCTCCCGTGAGAGCGTTGTCGTTTATGAGCGCCGGTAATCTGGAGACTGTTGCACAATGGGCCGAAGGTCATGGCCGTTGTCCAAGAACTCACGGCATCGATGACCGATGCCACTCGATAATGCTATTCTTAGCGAATGATGTCGCGGAGTGCTTGTAGCATGAATATTGCGTCAGGAAAGGTGGACGAACTCGCACAGCGCCTTGCTCGCCTGACCGGCGAGGATATGGAGACTGCGCTGGAGCGCGCAATCGAAGAGCGGCTTTCCCGAATTGCGATTTCCGCCCAGGCGGATCGCCGGGTCGCTATACAGAATTTTTTTGATCGGGCATCCAGCATCCCAGTCAAGGATGCCCGGTCTATCGATGAGATCATCGGATATGGCCCTGATGGGCTGCCCGCCCGATGATCCTGGACACTTCGGCCGTTATTGCCAGCATTGCTTACGAGCCGGATCGAGCGCGTTTTCAACGTGCCATTCTTGACGCGCCTTCGCTTGCAA
>DATNIV010000202.1:0-7462 GCA_035604255.1 Telmatospirillum sp.
CAGCGCGCCGCCTTGAAAGAGGGGCGCATTGACCGATCCGGCCAGCCCCCAGATCAGTCCTTGGCTGGTCAGCAGCTTATTGACGGTTCCGGCCTCCCATCCCATCGATGGCGACAAGGTGACGCTGGGAAACAATTGGGCCACGGCGACGCCGATTTGGGCGTTGGCGCTGGCCAGGACGCGCTCTGCCGCCCGGATGTCCGGGCGGTTGCGCAGTACCTCGGAGGGCAGGGTGGCCGGCAACCGGGGTGGCGCCAAGGGCAAGGGGGCCGGGCTGCCGGCCAATTCCTGCCCGAGAGCGCCCGGTTCGCGGCCCAACAGGACGGCGATGGCATGCGCATTCTGCGCCACCAGGGTCTCGAATTGCGGAAGACTGGCGCGCACCGTCTCCAATTCGGCCCGGGCTTGCGCGACGTCCAGTTCGGATCCCAGGCCGTTGCCGAATTTTTGCTGGGCGAGATCGAGCGCGTCCTGATCGGCGGCGATATTGCGTTTGGCGATGGCGATTCGCTCCTGTGCCGAGCGGAGTTGGCTGTAATCGTTGCCCAACTCGCCCAACAGGCTGACCAGAACGCCCCGTCCGTCTTCGATCACCGCCGCGAGGGTGGCGTCCGCCGCCTCGACCGACCGACGGGTTTTGCCGAACAGGTCGATTTCCCAGGAGGCGTCGAATCCGGCCTGGAAGCTGTTGGAGAGGCTTCTGATCTGCGGCTGCGTCAAATCCTTGCTTTGTTGAACGCGTTGCGCTGAGGCCGCGGTGGAAAGGCTGGGGTAGAATCCGGCGGCGGCGATGCGGCTGTCGGCGCGGGCCGCCAGGACGCGTTGCGCGGCGATCTTGACGTCGTGATTGCCGGTGATCGCCTGTGCGACCAGACGATCGAGTTCGGCGTCGTTGAAGCTGGTCCACCAATGGGCCAAGCGGTCGGCCGAGCCGGGGCCCAGGTCCAGAGGAGAGGCGTCCTCGCTCCAGGCGGTGGGACCGGTCACCGACGGTGGCGCGTAATCGGGACCGACGGTGCAGGCCGACAAAGCCATGACGGAGGCGACGATGGAAAGAGAAGCAAAAATTCTGGGCATCTCAATGTCCTTGGGGGGGGTGGCCGCCGGCTTTCGTCGCGGCGAACAGCAGCGCCAGCGGCACCAGCAGCAGGGCGAGGCTCGCAGCGGCTTGGAAAGCGTCGGTATAGGCCATGATCGCCGCTTGGGTTTGCAGGACTCGATACAGATGGCCGGTCACCGATGACAGCAGTTCGCCCGGCGCCGTGCCAAGGGCGGTAAAGACCTTGCTTTGCTGTTGCAGGGTGGCGGCATAGGCGTGGTCGAGGGGCGTCAGATGTTGCGATAGATAGGCCATGTGAATCTGGCTGTGCTCGGTGACATAGGCCGTTGCCAGGGAAATGCCGACAGAGCCTCCGACATTGCGGAACATGGTGTAGAGGCTGGCGGCGTCGCCATTAAGGCTGGGCGACAAGGTGGAATAGGCGATGGTGCTGATCGGGACGAACAGGAAGGCCAAAGCCGCCGTTTGGGCCGAACGCATCAGGGCCAGCGTGGTGAAGTCGACCGCCGGGTTCAGCGTTGCCGCGTAAAGCAAGGAAAGGCCGAGCGCGAGGAAGCCGAAGGCGATGATGAACCGCGTCTGGACCCTGCGCATGAGCCGCAGCACGAAGGGAATGAGCAACACCGTCAGAATGGTTCCGGGCGACAGAATCAGTCCGGCCCAGGTGGCGTTGTAACCCAGTTGCGCCTGCGCCAATTGGGGGATCAGCACGGCGCTGGCGTAAAGCACCATGGCCATGCCGAAGATCATCAGACTGCCGAGGGCGAAATTCCGATCGGCCAGGGCACGGATGTTGACCACAGGGCGTTTGGCCAGCAGCAGCCAGATGACGGCGCCCACCAGGCCGATCACGGCGGCCAGCGCGAACAATTGGATGGATGGCGAGGACAGCCAGTCCTCGTCCTCGCCGCGATCGAGGACGACCTGCAGGCATCCCAATCCCAGGGCGATCAGGCCGAGGCCAATCTGGTCGATATGCGTTTTTCCGGTTTCCGCCTTGGCCCATGGGGGGTCCTCGACCAAGCGGGTCACGGCGAGAAAGGACAGGATGCCGACCGGCACATTCATCAGAAAAACCCAGTGCCAGGAGAAATTGTCGGTGATCCACCCGCCCATCGTCGGCCCCAAGATCGGCGCGACGATGGTGGCGACGGCGGTGATCGAAAAGGCGGTGCTGCGTTTGGCCGGCTCGAAGGTATCGAGCAGGATGGATTGTTGATTGGGTTGCAAGCCGCCGCCGAAGAATCCTTGCAAGATGCGGAAGAGAACCAGTTCGGGCAGGCTGGTGGCGATGCCGCAGAGGAGCGAGCACAGGGTGAACATGCCGATGCAGACCAGGAAATAGCGTCGCCGGCCGAAAACGCGACCGAGCCAGCCGGAGATCGGCAGCACGATCCCATTGGCCACCAGATAGGAGGTCAGGGTCCAGGTGGCGTCGTCGGAACTGGCCGACAGCGAACCGGCGATATGCGGCAAAGCCACATTGACGATGGTGGTGTCGAGGACTTCCATGAAGGTGGGCAGGGTGACGGCCAGCGCGATCACCCAGGGGTTCGCCGCCGGACGCCACTCCGCCCGGGCGCGATCATGCGCGGCCGACGAGGTCATCGTTCGCTCACCGTCGCCACCACGGAAAGCCCGAGCGGCAGGGCAAAGTCCTTGTCCAAGCCACCGGTGATGAGGATTTTCACCGGGACCCGCTGCACGATCTTGATGAAATTTCCGGTCGCATTCTCGGCCGGGAAACTGCTGAAGCGCGATCCGCTGCCCATCTGCACGCTGTCGACCGCGCCTTTCAGGCGCAATTGGGGGAATGCGTCGGCGGAAATGTCGACGGGTTGCCCGGGGCGCATGCCGCGCAACTGCGATTCCTTGAAATTGGCGGTGATCCAGACGTCGGAGGAGACCAGGGACAGGAGCGATTCGCCCACTTGCACATAGGCGCCGGCCTCGACATTGCGTTTCGTCACCCATCCGTCTTGTGGTGCGGTGACGTGGGTGTAGGTCAGATTCAAATCCGCTTGCGCGAGATCGGCGCGGGCTTGCGCCACTTGGGCCTCGATCTGTTTGACGGTGGCATCGGCGGTCGCAATGTTTTGCAAGACCAGCCGGGCCTTGCGCAATTTGGCGTCGGCATCGGCCAGCGAGGCTTGTGCCGAGCGTTCGGCGGCGGTCGCCGCATCCACGTCCTGTTGAGTCGTCGCACGGATGTCGACGCGTTTCTGGCGGGCCAGATCGGCTTCGGCTTTGACCAGGGCCGCCGCCGCCGCGCCGCGTTGCGCCTCGGCCGAGGCGAGGTCGGCCGGGTAGGTGGTGCGGGCCATTTCGGCAGCCAGGCGCGCGCTTTCAAGTTGCGCTTCGGTCAAGCCGAGCGTCGAAGCGGCCTTGTCGCGGGCGATTTGAAAATCCCTGGGATCGATTTCCAGCAACAGTTGGCCGGCTTTCACCCGTTGATTGTCGGTGACGGCGAGGCTGTGGACATAGCCTGCGACTTTCGGCGCGATCGGTATCGCATGTCCATCGGTGTAGGCGTCCTCGGTACTCTCGATGCCTTGCCGGGAGACATAATAGGTCACCGCGACTCCTCCGGTCAGGAGGGCGGCCAGGATAAGGAGAAGGCGCGGCGACCGGCGGCGGATCGGTGCTGCCGGCGACGGGCCGAGCGGGCCCTTTTCGTCCGGTTTGTCCCGGTCGGGGGCGAGTGCGGTTTGGGACATCAGGAGATCCTTTCAACAATCCGGCGAACTGCACCGTTCAGTACAGTCGATGAGAGTTATAGACGGTGCCAAAGAATTTGTCTACAATGAACTGTACAGTGCAGTGCAGAAGATAAGGACGGGCGTTTCAACAAGCCCGCATGTGGTGGAAAATGTCAGACGTGACGACGGTCGAACCGTGCAGCGCCAAAGTGGCCCAAGTTCGGGCGGCAGCCTGCACATTGTTCCTGGCCAACGGCTTTCAGCGGACGTCGATGGATCAGGTGGCGGCGAAGGCCAATGTTTCGAAGACGACGCTCTATGCCCATTTCGCCAGCAAGGAGGCCTTGTTTCTGTCGATTCTCGAGGAAGAGAAGCGGCGCCTTGGTTTGGGCATTCCAAAGGATCTTCCGGAGGGCCCGGTCGATGTCCGCGATCACCTGCGCAAGATCGGAATATCGCTCCTCGATGCCTTGACCCACCCGACGGTGATGGGACTGTTTCGCCTGGTTCTTGCCGAGTGTGGCCATGCGCCGGCGCTTGGGCGGACCATGTGGGAAGAGGGGCCGGCGCTCGGACATCAGCGGATGATGCGGCTGCTGAGCTATTTCGGTCAGCAGGGGCAATTGCGCATCGACGACCCCAATCTTGTGGCGAGTCGCTTTCTCGCCCTGGTGCGCGGGGATTTCACCTGGCATTGCCTCTTGGACATGCAGTGGGTGCCGTCGAAGGAAAGCATTGCCTTGCATGTCGAGCAAAGTCTCGACTTCTTTCTTCAGTATTACGCGGTGAAATGACGGGGGTATGAAAAATAGAGGTTAAGGTGTTCCGCAGAAATAAACGAATCACCTCGGCGTTCCTCCGTGTTCCCTGAAAGTCGCCAAGCGCCCAAAACCTTCGGTATTTCCCATCGCGGCATAACTGTGCGTATGCCCTGGCGCCTCTACGAAGATGACGAAAGAGTGGCGGTTATTGTTGCGCGGACTCCTAAGGCCTGTCGTCAGTTTCGGTTTTTCTTTCACATTTCACCGTCATCCCCGCGAAAGCGGGGATCCATGCGGCAATAACCACAACCCCGGATCGCCAATTCATCGACTCCTCCAACCATGGATCCCCGCTTTCGCGGGGATGACGACAATAAAATACCCGCAGGCGAACCTTTGAGGTAACGGACAACACGTCCTAAGGCCGTCATCGCCGGGGGCGCCGCGCGGGTTCCGCAAGAGCCCGGTTGACGCCGTTCCGCGGTGCGTTCATCTTTTGGTCATGTTTCCGCTGTACGCCACGGGCGGGCCGATCGATCCTTTGATGATCCTGGTGGCCGCCTTGCTTATCGATGCCGTCCTCGGCGATCCGCCGTGGCTATGGCGGATTATTCCCCATCCGGTGGCGTTGATTGGCCGGCTGATCCTTTTCCTCGACCAAAAACTCAATCGCGACAAAAGAAGTGAAATCGATCGCCGTCTGCGGGGCGCCTTGGTCGCCGTTGGGATGACCCTGGGGGCGGCCGGTCTGGGCTTTTGCGTTAGCGAGTTGCGCCGCCGTTGGTTGTGGGGATGGGCGGTCGAAGGCGTGCTGATCTGGACCTTGGTGGCGCAGAAAAGTTTGTTCGGCCATGTCTGGGCGGTGGCGCGGGCTTTGGATCGCGGCGGCGTGGCGGCGGGGCGTCAGGCGGTGGCGAAGATCGTCGGACGCGATCCCGAAAGCCTGGATGAATTCGGCGTGGCGCGGGCCGCCATCGAATCCTGCGCCGAGAATTTCGCCGACGCGGTGGTCGCGCCGGTCTTCTGGTATGTCCTGTTCGGTTTCCCCGGATTACTCGTCTATAAGACGGTCAACACCATGGACAGCATGATCGGGCATCTTTCCGATCAATATCGCGAGTTTGGCATGGTGGCAGCTCGCTTGGACGATGTCTTGAATTTGGCGCCGGCGCGGCTTTCCGGCGTCATCCTGTCCGTCGCCGCCCTCTTCGTTCCGAAAGGGCACCCCTTTTTGGCGTTTCGCGTGATGTTGAGCGATCACGGCCATCATCGCTCGCCCAATTCCGGCTGGCCGGAAGCGGCGATGGCCGGCGGGTTGGACCTCTCCCTGGCAGGCCCGAGGCGTTATCCCGGTTATGTGGCGAAAGAGAAATGGATCGGCGAGGGCCGTGCCCGCGCCACCACCAGCGACATCCGCCGGGCGCTGCTGGTCATGGCCGTCGGCTGTCTGCTCAATGCCGGAGCGGTGATCGCGGTCGTTGTCGTTCAGGGGTGAGGAAACGGGGCCATGACACCAAAGTGATCCTATTGTGCGGTTGGAGCCGTTCGCTTCGGTGCAGGAGGCGGCGCACGGAATACCCTGGATGTCCCGTGTAACAGCCAAGCATGACCTCTCCATCGCACAGTCCTGGGATCAATCGGAAGGAACGCCGGAGTGGCGCCAAAGGTGGGGTCGGACCCGGGAAGGGCCGACTGGAAGACGCGGTCACGACCGGCCGGGCCGCTCTGGTCTTGCAGCCGAATAAGCCGGAAATCCATAGCGATCTCGGCGTCGCCCTGCGCGATCTCGGCCTGTTCGAGGCGGCGGCGGCGGCCTCTCGCGCTGCCATCATCCTGCGTCCGGACTATGCCGAGGCCTATAGCAACATGGGCAGCACTCTGGCCGACCTCGGACAGTGGGAGCAAGCGATCCAGGCATTCCAGAGGGCCCGGACCCTGCGTCCGGACTTGGCAATAATCCATAACAATCTGGGCGGGGCTCTCAATTCATTGAAACGGTTCGACGCCGCCGTCGACGCCTGCCGCCGGGCCTTGGAAATCCGCAACGACTATCCGGAAGCTTGCAATAACTTGGGCAATGCTCTGGTCGGACAAGGCCGGTATGACTTGGCCCTTGAGGTCTTTCGCCTGGCCCTGGCCATGCGCCCGACCTATCCCGAGGTCCACAACAACCGCAGCATCGCCCTCAAGGAAATGGGTCGGCTTGACGCGGCGGAAGCGGCATGCCGTGCCGCCTTGGCACAGCGAGCGGACTATCCCCAGGCGCATAACAATCTTGGCATCGTCCTCACCGATCTGGGGCGATTGGAAGAGGCGGAATCCGAATGCCGCGCCGCCCTGGGCTTGAAGGTCCCCTATCCCGAGGCCCTGAGCAATCTGGGCAATGTCCTGGCGGAACGCGGTCGGCTGGAGGAAGCAGAGGCCTGCTATCGAACCGCTCTCGCCCAGCGATCGGACTATCCGGAAGCCCACAACAATCTCGGGCAAGCCTTGAAGGCCATGGGGCGGCTGCCCGAGGCGATCGTCGCCTACCGAACAGCGATCGCTTTGCGATCCGACTATGCCGGAGCCCATCTGAATCTTGCCATTTCCTTGTTGCTCAACGGCGAATTGATCGAGGGATGGCGGGAATTCGAGTGGCGTGGACAAAACCGCAGCCCGCTTCGCCGGCCCTACGCCCAACCCCAATGGCGGGGCGAGCCGTTGGAAGGCAAGACCTTGCTGCTGTGGCCGGAAGAGGGTCACGGCGATCAACTGCAATTTTGCCGCTACGCCGCCATTGCCGCCGAGCGGGGGGCGCGCGTGGTCCTGGCAACCTATCGCCCCTTGGTGCGCCTGTTGGCGAGCACTCCCGGTGTCGCTCAGGTGGTGGACCATGACGGCCCGATGCCGCCTTTCGACTACCATCTATCGCTGCTGAGCGTGCCCCATGTGATGGGGGC
>DATNIV010000203.1:0-3456 GCA_035604255.1 Telmatospirillum sp.
CGCTTGCGCGGGAGGTCGTCTGAAACCAACAGGGGGTGACGGAATGCGCTTCATCGAGATGGAGGTTGTTTGACGGCTTTGTCGCGCACTAGGGAACCGACCAACGTTAAGGACCAAAAGCCATGTGTATCGCTGTCCCGGTAAAAATCGTCACTGTCCTCAATGAGACGGAGTCTCTCGTGTTGGTCGAAGGGACAAACGGGCGGGAAGAAGTGTGCGCGGCGCTTGTCTCTGATGGCACGAACCTGCTCAATCGTTGGGCCGTTGTGCATTCCGGATTCGTTCTTTCGCTGCTCGATGACGAGGACGCGCGTTCGCGCCTTTCCATCTTCGCCGCCATGGACGGCGTTGCTGTCGACGATGCCGCTCTTCGTCCCGCCCAAGAGAATGCAGAGGAGAACGTCCATGATTGATCATTCGAAGCATCGGTTGTCGCGGCAGCGGGACCTGTTACACTCACTCTTTTGGTCATGGGCGGTTTTTTGGTGGGGCTTTTGCGACCGTATCGCGTGATGCCTGATGTCATGATGCTCCGTTGACTTAAAGCTCCTCCCGGACGGACCTTTCGCCATGCAAGAAAAGCTCGAATTTCTGATCGCCCTGGCCCGGGAAAAACATTTTGGCCGCGCCGCGCAAATTTGCGGTGTGTCGCAACCCAATCTTTCGTTGGCGATCAAGCAACTCGAAGCGCATTTTGGCGTTCCTTTGGTCGATCGCGGATCTCGGTTCGTTGGTTTCACGGTCGAGGGACAGCGGGTCTTGGAATGGGCACGCCGGATTGTCGGCGATACCCGGGCCATGCATGCCGATATCGAGACGATGAAGCAAGGACTGACGGGGCATCTGCGTTTTGCCGTCGTGCCGACGGCCGTGCCGATCATGTCGCGTTTGACCTCGGCGTTTTGGAAACATCACGCCGGAGTCAAACTCACTATTTCCTCGCATACCTCGACCGAAGTGCTGTCGCGTCTGGATAACCTCGAAGCCGACGCCGGAATCACTTATCTCGATAATGAACCGATCGGACGCGTGATCGAGGTGCCGCTCTATCGAGAGCGCTACCATCTGATAACGGCCGCCAGCGGCCTGTTCGGCGATCGGCAGAGCGTGACGTGGGAAGAGGTTGCGACCCTCCCGCTGGCGCTGCTCAGTCCCAACATGCAGAATCGGCGGATTATCGACCATATTTTCAAAGAGGTCGGCGTTTACGTCGAGCCGATCTTGGAATCGAACTCGCTTGAGGCGCTAGCCACACATCTGAGAGCGGGGTTGTGGTCATCCGTGATGCCGCGCATTGTGGCCGAATCTCTTGGCCTTCCGCCGAATATCCGTACTGTTCCCATCGTCGCGCCGGAAATGAGCACTCTGATCGGGATGGTGGTGTCGGTGCGCGACCCGCAACCGCCGCTGACGGCCGCTTTGATCAGTGAAATAAGGCAACTTGCACCGGAATTGAACGAGATCGCGTGAGCGGAGGCTCCCGCGTGGCGTTCCTTCTATCGGGCATGAAAGACGGCGCGGGCGATCGCGCGGGTTAGGCAATCGGCCGCAGCCGATCCGATCCGCGCAAGTTGCACGCAGCGATCCATGAGATTGGATGTCAGAGGAGCCCCCTTGGCAACGGCGAACACGATATCGCCGTCGAGGGGCGTGTGGATCGGTCTGATGGCGCGCGCCAGACCATCTTGCGCCATGATGGCCAGGCGCGTGCATTCGCTGGTGGAAAGCTCGGCGGAAACGGCGACGATGGCCAGTGTCGTGTTGGTGCCGGGCCGCAAACGGCCAAGCGTGCCGAGACGGGATTGCTCGGGGACCGGGTCGATGGCGGCAGGGAGGTGACCCGGTCTATGGCCTCCGAATTCTCCGTCGATCTCGAAGGGCCAAGCCCAGAAGGTTTGTCCGTCCGCCATATAGACGGAGCCGACAGGATTGGCGGCAACCAAAGCGCCGACGATCAGGCCGTCACCGAGATCGAGCGAGGCCGATCCGACCCCTCCTTTGACGACTCCGGCTTGGGCGCCGCGTCCGGCGCCAACCGAGCCAAGCGCGAACCTACGCGATGCCGCCGCGATACTGGCCCGTCCCAAGTCCCGGTAGGGAGGCTCTCCATCCCACCGCGTGTCGGCGCTGAGATCAAAAAGCACGGCGCCGGGGACGATGGGGACGGCCGGAGCCCCCTCGATCAGACGCAAGCCGATGTCTTGGCTGGAGAGCGCGGACACCACCCCATCGGCGGCGGCCAAGCCGAACACCGAACCGCCTGATAACGAGATGGCATGCAGCCTGCCCACCGTGTTTTCCGGGGATAGCACATTGATTTCGCGGGCCCCGGGTCCGCCGCCTCGCACATCGACGCCCGCCGACCAGAAGTCGTCGGTCAGCAAGGTGGTTACCCCGGTGGGCAAGCTGTCGGATGTGGCGTGGCCAACCAGAAGGCCGGGGACGTCGGTTATGAGATTAAGCGGACCGGGGCGCACCATGTCGAGACTTCTTCAAATCGGCCCTCTCCGGCTTTCTCTCGCGGGAGAGGGCGACCAATCGCGAGCCGTCAATCGTCAAGCGGTTTTCGGCAAAGCGGCGATTTTGGCGCGGAAAGATTCCGTTCCAATGACGATCCTGTCCAGGATGGCATCCAGGCCCCACCAGAACCGTTCGCGGATGTCGTAATCGATGACGCGGCAGCGGATCGACGAGAATGTGCCGATTCGCTGGTGGTAGATCTTGGCCAGCGCCGGGTAGCCGAGCGATTCGGAGACCGCCGTGGTCACCAGGAAGGTCACCAGGTCTTCGGCCAATTCCGGATGTTGCGCCCCCGAGGTGATCAGCCATTTGTACAGATCAGGGTGGAAATTGGCGAAGACGCCGTTGAAGCTCGGCGCGCCGGCCCGGATGACGTCCCAGGCGATCGACGCATTGGCATTGAGGATGGACAATGGCGTTCCCTTCGCCATCGCGATGCGGCGCTTGACGGTCGTCAGATCGCAACTCACGTCCTTGAGAAGGACGAAGCGACCGGTGGCGATGCAATGCTTGAGTTCCTCGTCGCTTAACAAACGGCGATAAGGCGCCGGACATTCGTAAAGTCCGAGCGGAACGTTCGCGGGCAGTCGTGCGAGGAGTGTGTCGAGGGTGGCGAGGAAAGCCTTGCTGCCTTCCTTTTTCGGATCCAGATGATTGGTGACCAGCACCACTGCGTCGGCGCCGGTGTTGGCGGCGACGGTCAATTCCTCGACCTGCGCCTCAATGTCGTCGCTGATGTGGCCCGAGACGACGACCGGAACCCGACCAGCCACCTGTTTGACCACGAATTGTCCGATTTTGGCGCGTTCGTCCAGACTCAGATATTGCATCTCGCTCGACTGGCAGACGGAAAACAGCCCGTCGGAGCCATTGGCCAGGTACCATTCGATCAACCGCTTCAATCCCGGAAAATCAACCTCTCCGGTTTCGGTGAAG
>DATNIV010000204.1:0-3069 GCA_035604255.1 Telmatospirillum sp.
CCGGGCGATGACCGCCGAGTGGGCCGAACTGGGCATCACTATCAACGCCATCGGCCCGGGTTATATCGCCACCGAAATGAACCGCGCTCTTCTCGACAATGTCGCCTTCGACAGTTGGGTCAAACAGCGCACGCCGTCGCGGCGCTGGGGAACGCCCGCCGATCTCGTCGGAACGGTCGTCTATCTGGCGGCACCGGCCTCCGACTATGTCAACGGCCAGATCATCTATGTCGATGGCGGCATGCTCGCCATCCTCTGACGGTTTGGTCTTACTCGAAAGGGAACTCTATGATGCGTGCCGTTGTCGTTCATGCGCCGCGCGATCTCAGGATCGAAGAGATCACCGTGGCCGATCCGGGCCCCGGCGAGGTTCGCGTCCGTCTTGCCGCAGGCGGAATCTGCGGCTCCGATCTTCATTATTATCAGGACGGCGGCTTCGGCACCGTCCGCATCAAGGAGCCGATGATCGTCGGCCATGAGGCTGCCGGAGTCGTGGCGGCTGTCGGCGCCGGCGTCACCTCGGTCAAGGTTGGCGATAAGATCGCCATCAATCCCAGCAAGCCCTGCGGTCAATGCCATTTCTGTCGCACGGGCGAGCATCAGCATTGCTCGGATATGCGGTTCTTTGGCAGCGCCATGCGCTTTCCTCACATGCAGGGGATCTTTCGCGACGAGATGGTCATCGACGCCGCTCAGGCCATTCCAGTCGGTCAGGACACGCCTTTGGAAGAAGCGGCCTTCGCCGAACCGCTGTCGGTGGCACTGCATGCGGTGACGCAAGCCGGCTCCCTGATCGGCAAAAGGGTCCTGGTCACCGGGACCGGCACCATCGGCTGCCTGGTGGTGCTCGCCGCCCACCATGCCGGGGCCGGTGAAATCACCGCGACCGATATCTCCGATCCCGCTTTGGCCATCGCCAAGACGGTGGGGGCGGACCGGACGTTGAATGTGATGTCCGATCCGCAAGCGCTGGCGGCCTACAACGCCGACAAAGGCTATTTCGACGTGATTTTCGAATGCTCCGGCAACGGTCGGGTGCTTGCCGGACTTCCCGACATCGTAAAGCCCCGCGGCGTCATCACATTGATCGGTATCGGGGGGGAAAGCGCTTTGCCCGTCAGCGTCTTGGTGGTCAAGGAAATCGCCCTTCGCGGCAGCTTCCGGTTCGACAGCGAATTCGCTTGGGCGGCCGATCTGCTGGCGCGCCGCGCCGTCGATGTGCGGCCCCTGTTGACCGGCATCTTCCCGCTGGAGCGGGCGGTTGAGGCTTTCGATCTTGCCGGTGATCGCTCCCGTTCGATGAAGGTCCAACTGAGTTTCAATCCATGATCTCGGTGTCGAGAAAATGAAATCGGAGTCGGGCGGACGGCGATATCCGCCCGACGATAGCGCTACGAATCCGGGATAAATCTGGACGATTGCAAGGAGGACACCATGGCGGACGCGGTTATTGCCGAACATGTCGATGCACAGACAAGTGACGAGGAAGACGCTCTTTATAGAAAAGTTATATTTCACATCGTTCCACTATTCTTCCTAGGGTTTATCGTTTCCTACCTCGACCGTGTAAATATTGGCTTTGCAAAACTGCAAATGGCCACCGATTTCGGGTTGAGCAATGCCACGTTCGCTTTTGGCGCCAGTGTCTTTTTCTGGGCCTATATGCTGTTCGAAATCCCCAGCAATTTGATCCTGCAAAGGGTGGGTGCCCGTATTTGGATTGCGCGCATCATGATTACGTGGGGCATCGTCTCCATGTGCATGGTGTTCTCGAAAGACGAATATGTGTTCTACGGCTTACGCTTCCTGCTTGGCGTCTGCGAGGCGGGTTTTGTTCCCGGCGTCATGTATTACACGAACAGTTGGTTGCCGACGAACCGCCAGAGCGGCATGTATTCGCTATTCCTGATGGCGTTGCCCGTCGCCGTCACCTTCGGCGCCCCGATATCCGGCGCGATTCTCGACCTCATGCAAGGGGTCGGGGGCCTCAAGGGATGGCACTGGCTGTTCATTCTGGAAGGAACGCCCTCGATTATTCTCGGTTTCGTCATCATTGCGCTTTTGCGCAACAAGCCCGCCGACGTCAAATGGCTGACGGAACGGGAGAAGAGAATCATCGTCGCAAACGTCAAGACCGAAGCGGCGCATAAGCTGACCGGGATTGGCGATATGCTGAAATGTGGGAAGATTTATCTTCTCATCATCACCATGATCATGTTCAACACCGGTTTTTATGGTCTTACTTTCTGGATGCCGACGCTTTTCAAGAATTCCGGCGTTGTCAGCGATTTCAATGTTGGATTGTTCACGGCAATTCCCTTTGGCATCGCGGCGATTTCCATGCGCTTGAATGCGTTGCATTCGGAAAAGACCGGAGAGCGGCGTTTGCATGGCACGATATCCGTGTTGCTGGCCGGGATTGGGCTTTTCCTCGCCACCTATTTCAGCACTTATTTCGTGTTTTCCCTGGTCATGCTGACGGTTGCCACCGCCGGCATTCTCTCGTTGATGCCCATGTATTGGACGTTGCCGGGCCGCCTTCTGACAGGGTCCGCCTGCGCCGCCGGTTTGGCGATGATCAACTCCTGCGGCAGCCTGTCGGGGATCATGGGCTCGCTGATCATCGGCTATGCCGGCATGCAAGTCGGCATGTATATCCTGGCGTCCTTCCTGCTGATCTGCGCGGTGCTGTTCTACATCATTTGCCCCTCCAAGGAGGCCTTCAACACGCCACGACCCTAACATCGGGAGCCCCGGTCCGAAGACGACCGGGACGGGGCTCTCTCTTTTTATCGAAACCGCGATCGGCTCCGCCGACCGGGAGAGGAGATGCAAACGATGAAAATCGTTTTTCACGGTGCCAACGCCGCAACCTATGTGCCCGGAATTGAAACGCTTTTGGGGGCCGCACATGAGGTTTGCCTGTTACCGGATATCTTGGACGGAGCGGCACAGGAAGAGATCTATGCCGGGGCCGACGTCATGGTCAGCAGCCGTTACGACGCCAGTCTGCCGGCCTTCAAATCGCTCCGCCTGTTCCAGGTTCCGGGCGCCGGACTCGATGGAATC
>DATNIV010000205.1:0-3647 GCA_035604255.1 Telmatospirillum sp.
CGAGGTGAAAATCACCCCGTCAGGCGGCGCTCCGACCAGCCGGGCCACGTTCTCCCGAGCGTCGTCGATCAACCGCCGGGCAGCCCGCCCGAAGGCATGCACCGACGATGGATTCCCCGGTCCCGCCATGGCCCGCACCATCGCCTCCCCAGCAGCCGGACGAACCGGCGCCGTGGCGTTGTAGTCCAAATAGACGGCGGCGGAAGTCATCAAGATCGGTCCTGTCGCCCCAAGCCTATTGCGCCACGGCGAAGCTGCCGCCGCTCACCGGCGCGCCGTGGAACACGCCGCTGCTTCCCAGCAGACGCCGGTCGACCACATCGCCCAACGAGACGGAACTTAAGTACAGATAGATCTGATTGCCCAGCTCTTCCCACAAATCATGGGTCAAGCAGCGCCCCTTGTGATTGTGGCACCCGGCCGGCGAACCGGGGGTGCAACGCGTTGTCTGGATGGGCTCGTCGACCGCCAGAATGATATCCGACACCCGCGTTTGCGGCGCCGGCCTGGCCAGCAGATAGCCGCCGCCCGGCCCACGCACGCTTTTGACCAATCCGCCCTTCCGAAGCTTGCCGAACAGCTGTTCGAGATAGGAGAGCGAGATCTCCTGCCGATCGGCGATGTCGGCCAAAGCGACCGGGCTGCCGTTGCTGTTGCAGGCAAGATCGACCATCGCCATGACGGCATAGCGTCCTTTGGTGCTGAGTTTCACGTCATTTCACTCCCGACTATCAGGTTAAACTTCGCGCTCTTTTGCGCGGGGAATCCGTCGTATCACGCGGTTTTTCGCGCACCGGCACAGCTTTGGCCGCCGGCCGGTTGGCCAGCTTTTCCTCTAATTCGGAAACCTGGCCTTGGAGCTGAACAATGTCATGGCGCAACCCATCGATGATCCGCAGCAAGGGGTCCGGTAAATTCGCATCATAGCCATAGGCGAGAAATTCCCGCTCCTTGCTGCGAGGCTCGACCATTCTCGCCGGGATACCGACCATGGTCACACCCGCCGGCACGTCGGTGAGGACAACCGCGTTGGCGCCGATCCGGGCGCCGTCGCCGATGGAGATCGGCCCCAAAACCTGCGCGCCGGATCCGACGATCACGCCGTCACCAAGAGTCGGGTGGCGCTTGCCCTTATGCAAGGAGGTCCCGCCAAGAGTGACGCCCTGATACAAGGTGACGTCGTCGCCAACCACCGCCGTCTCGCCGATCACCACGCCTGTTCCATGGTCGATAAAAAGCCGTTCCCCAATCTCGGCGCCAGGATGAATCTCGATCCCGCTGAGAAATTTGCCCAGATGCGACAAAATCCGCCCGAGAAGATGTTGGTCGCGTCCCCACAGCCAATGGGCCGCCCGGTGAAAAAGCAAGGCGTGCAGCCCCGGATAACACAACAAAATCTCAAGGTTGGAGCGCGCCGCCGGATCGCGGATACGAATCGATTCAATTTCTTCCCGAAGTCTCTTGAAAACCATAGTCATCAATATGTTATTGTACGCCGCTAGCGCTAAGGGGGACTCGGGGCGTTTGCCTCGAGTGGCCGGTGCTCGACGATGAATATAGGATGCCCGACAATCTTGGTCAAGTTTGACCAGGGCCCACAATGGGCACGTTTAGATTAATTCAGACCGGAATGGTCAAGTTTACCGAACCGGCTCAGCAATGGATCCGACATAACAGAATGCCTGAAGTCATTTTCAACGGACCGGATGGACGGCTAGAGGGTCGCTACCATCACGGCAAGCAGGCCAATGCGCCCGTCGCGCTCCTGCTCCATCCCCAACCTCAACATGGCGGCACCATGAATAATAAGGTGGTCTATGCCATGTACCACGCCTTCGTGCGTCGGGGATTTTCGACTCTGCGCTTCAATTTCCGGGGGGTGGGCCGTTCTCAGGGCCGCTTCGATAACGGTCAAGGCGAGCTTTCGGACGCCGCCTCGGCATTGGATTGGATGCAGTCCTTCAACCCCAACGCGGCGAGTTGCTGGGTGGGCGGCTTTTCTTTCGGCGCCTGGATCGGCATGCAATTGCTGATGCGCCGTCCCGAGATCGATGGTTTCGTCTCGGTGGCGCCACCGGCCAACGTCTACGATTTCACCTTCCTGGCACCCTGTCCGTCGTCGGGGCTGATCATTCACGGGACCCAGGACGACCTAGTTCCGGAAGCCAGCGTGGCGAAACTGGCCACGAAATTGTCCAGCCAGCGCAATATCACGGTGAATTACAACACCATCGCCGGCGCCAACCATTCCTTTGCCACAAAATTGGACGAGCTCACCGTCATGCTCGACGATTATTTGGCCGGAATTTCACTGGAACGAAGTCTGGCGGCGGCCGGTTAATCCGGCCGATGCACACGGCCGCCGCCCAGCGGCCGGGCAACGCCAGTCGTTCCGGGCCAGGTCAGGGGTAACCCTTTCAGGCTGCGCACCGCCAGGAAGGCGAACGCTTGAGCCTCCAAGGCGTCGCCATCCCAGCCGACCGCGTCGACCGGATCCACCGGCGCGTCCACCCTCCGGCGCAACCCTTCCATCAGGAAGGGATTGTGACGGCCGCCCCCGCACACCAGCCAACGCTGGGGAGGCGCCGGAAAATGCGTTCTGGCCAAATCGACCGCGGCGCAGGTGAAAGCGCCAAGCGTCGCCGCGCCGTCGGCAAGCGACAGCCCGCCGACCAAACGCCCGGCAAACTTGGCGAAATCGTCGCGATCCAGCGATTTGGGCGGATATTTGGCGAAATAGGGATGGCCCTGAAACGCTCTCAGAGCATCGCCATCGATTTGCCCCGTTTGGGCCAGAGCGCCATCCAAATCGACCGGCCGCCCGGTATGGCTCAACAGCCAATCGTCGATCAGGGCATTACCCGGCCCGGTGTCGAAAGCCAAAAGATCGCCATCCTCGCCGATCCAGGTCACATTGCCGACACCGCCGAGATTGAGAATGGCCAACGGCCGGACCAGAGCGTCGGCCAAAGCGACGTGGTAGATCGGCACCAAAGGCGCTCCCTGACCGCCGGCGGCCACATCATTCGTCCGAAAATCGTTGACCACGGCAATGCCGGATCGCGCGGCCAGCAGGGCCCCATCACCGATCTGCCAGGTCTGCCCCTGGTCCGGCCGATGCAAAATAGTGTGCCCGTGAAACCCGATCACCGAGATGTCGGCGCGCGATATCGCGCTGTCGTCCAACAGGGCCTCGACGACCTCGGCATGAAACAAGGTCATCTCGCGCTCGACGTCGGCAACCGCGCCCACACCACCGAGGACGCCACGCAAGCGATCGCGCAAGGGCTCCGGATAGGGCCGCGTCAGGCAGGCGCCAAATTCCTGGACGCGTTCGCCGTCAGTGCGGATCAGGGCGGCATCGACCCCGTCGAGCGAGGTGCCGGACATCAAACCGAGACTGAGCAGAGACGACGTCAAAAAGTTAACTCCAAAGCCTGAAGAACCCTGTCTCCAAAAGCATCGATAACCGCGTGTGCGGCACGATCGTACCGAGCCGGAATTTCACCACGAAGGCGCGAAGGCACGAAGGAAAATAAGAAAAAGGAAAATCTTCGCGTACCCTTCGCGCCTTCGTGGTTCCCTTCAATACTCTCTGAGGCGAGGGCACAGACGGAAAAGTGCTCCCGTTGTGCCACCGGGGCAAT
>DATNIV010000206.1:0-3387 GCA_035604255.1 Telmatospirillum sp.
CGAAATGTTAAAATTTTTTAGGAAGGCGGCGGACAGAAGGGATCACCTGCTCATCTGTGATCAAAATCCACCCCGCGCACCAGTTCCATGGCTCGTCGGAGCGCACAACGTCCGCATCGCGTCACTTTGCCAGGGGTGTGACGATCGCCCTCGTCGGGACGTCCGCTTTAGGGTATAGGAAGGCCCCGCCCACCGGCGTCATCGATCAATGCCGGGGTGGGAATAGGTGGCTGGAGCAGGCAATGACGGTTCGTATCGATTTGGGGGTGACGACGTCGGGGGCGACGGCAAACCTCGATCTCGAGGAATTGCTGGCGACCCGACTGCTGGTGCAGGGCAACTCGGGCTCGGGAAAGTCCCATCTTTTGCGTCGCCTGATCGAACAAAGCGCGCCTTGGGTGCAACAAGCCATCATCGATCCCGAGGGCGACTTCGTCAGTCTGGCCGATGCCTTCGGCCATGTGGTGATCGACGCCTCGACCCTGACGGAAAGCGCCTTGCAGATGGTCGGAGGGCGTGTTCGCCAGCATCGCGTCTCGGTCATTCTCAATCTGGAAAATCTCGACGCCGAGGCGCAAATGCGCCATGCGGCGGCCTTTCTCGGCGGTCTGTTCGATATCGAAAGGGATTATTGGTTTCCCATGCTGGTGGTGGTCGACGAAGCGCAGATGTTCGCGCCCTCGGCGGCCGGCGAAGTGTCGGATGAAGCGCGCAAGGCCTCGCTGGGCGCCATGACCAACTTGATGTGCCGGGGCCGCAAGCGCGGATTGGCCGGAGTCATCGCCACGCAGAGGTTGGCCAAATTGGCGAAGAATGTCGCCGCCGAGGCCTCGAACTTCCTGATGGGGCGGACCTTCCTCGATATCGACATGGCCCGCGCCGCCGATCTTCTCGGCATGGAACGCCGCCAGGCCGAGACCTTCCGCGATTTGCAGCGCGGGCATTTCATCGCTCTCGGACCGGCGTTGGCCCGCCGTCCTTTGTCCATTCGCGTCGGTGACGTGACGACCAAACCGCGCGCCGGAAGTCCCAAGTTGCTGCCGTTGCCGGAAACGGCGCGGGAAGATGCCCGGGATCTGTTGTTCCAATCGGGGCAGGGAGAGGCGCCGCGCTATTCCGCACGCGCCGCCGCATCGATGTCGACCGCCGAGATTCTTCAACAGTTGGCCCGCTCGCGACCGCCGGCCCAGCCACCGATCCAGAGTCCGGACCGTCCGGAGATCGAGGAGGCCGACGAACCGTCTGTTTCCGAGGCCGAGGCGAAACGTCCCCTCGTTGCCAGTCCGACGCCTTTGCGTGTGGCATCGGGGGGACGGGAAAACTATGACGATGTCCTGACGGAATTGCTGTCCGATCCGGAGGCGGTTTATCGTTCTGTTTCCGTCCTTTATCAGGATTTCCTGGTGCGCTGTCGTCGCCACGGATTGAATGGCCGCCTGCTCGATCTGGCCGCCTTTCGCCGGAAATTGGCCGGCGCGCGCGCCGGAGCGGCCACCGCCGGCTTTGATGAAAACGCCGATACCGAAGCGGAGGATGGCGAGTGGCAGAAAGCGATGACCGTGGCCGCCGGCCTGGCGGAAGATGTGCATGGCGTCTTTCTGTTGCTGGCGCGCGCCGCTTTCGAGGCCCGCACCTGTCCATCCGATCTGCTGATCGCCCGGGCGTTGGGCAGCCGCTCGCCACGCCGGGCGCGCAGCATGGTCGGTTATATGGAGCAGCGCGGGCTGATCGTCTGCCAGGAGGAAATGGACGGCAGCCGGGTGATCGTCCTGCCAGGGCTCGGTTGGCAAACGGCTCCGGGAGATCCGTCCGCCCTTGACGACGTTGCGGATGAGCAACGATTGGGAATCGCCTGATCTTCCAAGGGAAATCGCCTTCAAGCGATCGCCCCGCATGCGAATGGTTGCCAGGAGAGGCGCTCTGTGTTTCAACAGAGCATGCCGATCATCGATCCGTGCCTTGTCGCCACCATCCTCAAAGACGTCGCCGCAGAGATAATCCTGCCGCGGTTCAACCGTCTTGCGACGGGCGATGTCCGCGAAAAAAAACCGGGCGATTTGGTGACCATCGCCGATACCGAGGCGGAGGCGGCCCTGACGGACCGCCTAAGCGCTCTGATCATTGGGTCTCGCGTGGTCGGCGAGGAGGCGGTCAGCGCTGATGCCGGCACTCTTGCGCATTTGCAACAAGATGGGCCGGTTTGGATCATCGATCCGATCGATGGCACATCGAATTTTGTCAAAGGCCGCAAGACCTTCGCCGTTATCGTTGCGTTGGTGATGCAAGGCCGGACGGTGCAGGGATGGATCCTCGATCCGCTGTCCGGCACCACCACCCTTGCCGAACAAGGGGCCGGAACCTGGCGAGACGGCCTGCGCCTGCGGGTCGCGCCAAGCGGCCCTTTGGCCTCGCTCTGCGGTTCGACCTATCGGCGTGGAAAACAATTGGAAAAGGCGGTCAACCGATTGATTTGCCTGGGAAGTGCCGCCCACGAATATTTGAGCCTGGTTGGCAATCAAATACAATTCGCCCACTTTCACCGGCTGCATCCCTGGGACCATGCGGCGGGTGTTTTGCTGCATAGCGAGGCCGGCGGATTCAACGCCCTCTTGAACGGCGAGACATACCGGCCGGTTCCGTCGAAAGAGGGTATTCTTCTGGCGCCCGACCGGGATACGTGGGAGCAGCTCAGGCCTTTGGTCGACGGCTGAACTGACTATTCGAAGATCCACTCCTGGAGGCCGGCATGGCATTACTGCCAAAAAACATTTGTCTGGGACGTGATGGACGCATCGCCATCATGAAGAAGGTCCCGAAAGATCTTTGGGAGCATCCCCACTACAAGGGCAAGGCCAAGGTGGTGGAGCGCTCGACCGGCGTGACCGACGAAGCATCGGGGATCGAGATCGCCAAGGCCATGTTGACCGAATTGGAGCGGCAGTTTGCCCAATGTCGGGAGGACTTGCGAATCGCCCCGGATAAATCGGTTCCCGGAGACGAAGGTCTACCGAAAAAGAAGAAGACAGGAATGGCGCCGAAAGCGCGCGCCGGGGCCGATTCGGCCGGCGACCAGGCGCGCCGCGATATTTTGGCCGCGGCGATGATCGAGTTCTCGGAAAAAGGGTGGCATGGGGCGCGAGTCGACAATATCGCCGCGCAGACACGGACCACCAAGCCGATGATCTATTACTATTTCGGGAGCAAGGAAAAACTTTACGCCGCCGTTATGGTCGAAGCCTATGGCGGGATGCGGGACCTTGAACAGGGGCTGCATTTGAACGCTCTGCCGCCCGAAGAGGCGATGCGGCGTCTCGTCGAAGCGACGTTCGATCATCACGCTGCCCACCCTGAATATGTGCGACTTATCGCGGCGGAAAATATGGAATA
>DATNIV010000207.1:0-4858 GCA_035604255.1 Telmatospirillum sp.
TGGTGGACGGCACCTTGGGGGGCGTCGAGGGAGCGCGGATCGCAAGCCTCCTCCGCGAACGCTTCGCGCTGTCCGAACCCGACGCCGAAGCGCTGCTGGCGCGCGCCCATGTCCTGCAGGAACAATCCAGCCAGCTTTATCCGTTCGCCAAAGTGATTGTCGAAAAATTCGAGGCGCCTCAGCGTGCCGAATTGATGGAAATGTTGTGGGAAGTGGTCTTTGCCGACGGCCGCCTCCACGATTACGAGGCCAGCCTGGTCCGCCGGGTGGCCGGATTGCTCTTCGTTTCAGACCAGGACAGCGGAGCCGCGCGCCAGCGGGCAATGGCTCGTCTCGGGCTTGCCGGCCCCTTGGCCTGAAACACCAACCCGACGGAGAATGTTATGACCTATGTCGTCACGGAAAACTGCATCAAGTGCAAATTCATGGATTGCGTCGAAGTCTGCCCCGTCGATTGCTTCTACGAGGGCGAGAACTTCCTGGTGATCAATCCCGATGAATGCATTGATTGCGGTGTCTGTGAACCGGAATGCCCGGCCGAAGCGATTTTCCCCGACAGCGCCGACCAGGCCATCGCCTGGATCGGAGTCAATCACGACTTTGCCGAGCAATGGCCCAACATCACCCGCAAGGGCGAATCGCCGGCCGATGCCGACGCCTGGAAGAACAAAACCGGCAAGGCCGAGCTGCTCAGCCCGAATCCGGGAAAACGTTGACGACGCCAGAGAACTGGATTATTTCGTGCCGCGTGTCAGAGATTGACACGCGGCAACTTTTGATTGCAAAACCAACGCCGAGGCGGATTCGTTCTGTTCCTCGACGCGCGGCTATGGTATAAACCTCTTTCCGCTGAACTAGGTTTAGCGGACAGCCGCCTAGTGGCTGCGCCATTTGGGCAATTGCCCCACACGGCAAAACCAAGGGTTCCGAATCGACCGTTTTGGCGGTGCGGTGCGCGGGGTTTTTGTCGTGCCCGGCTGTTGCCCAGGTTTTTTTTGAGGGATGAGCAGGATATGCTGGACGAATCGTTTTCTGAAGGCGACTACGTTGTCTATCCGACCCACGGAGTCGGTAAGGTTGAGTCGATCGAACTGCAGCGCATTGCCGGGCACGAACTCGAATTGTTCGTCATCACATTTGACCGCGACCGCATGACGCTCAGGGTTCCGGTGCCGAAGGCGAAGAAATCCGGTTTGCGCAAATTGTCCTCGCCCGGAATCATGGATACGGCGCTCAGCACGCTGCGCGGCCGCGCCAAGGTCAAGCGGGCCATGTGGAGCCGCCGCGCCCAGGAATATGAAGCCAAGATCAATTCGGGCGACCCCATCTCCATCGCCGAAGTGGTCCGCGATCTCCATCGCAACGCCAACCAGCCCGATCAGTCCTATAGCGAACGCCAGATCTATGAAGCCGCTCTCGAGCGTTTGGCCAGCGAACTTGCTGCCGTCGAACGCATTGAGCAGGATATGGCGACGCAAAAACTGGAAAAGCTGCTCGACGCCGCTTAAGGTATCAGGAGTGGTGTCGTCGGACGCCACTCCTGTCATCCTTGAGGGAGGTCACACGCAGCGCATGTCCTCCGATCAGAGCATCTTCGCGACATTGCGTGGCGATTCGCACATTTGGGCGATTGCCGCCATTCACGGCCAAGCGGATCGGCTGTCCGCCTTGCATCGTCAACTCTCTCGACAATTCCGGCCCGGCGACCAGGTCGTCTATCTCGGCAATTTTTCGGGCCACGGCCGCGAGGTCCGCCAATCCATCGACGAACTGCTGTTGTTCCGCCGCGCCTTGTTGGCGCGGGGCGGCGTCGATTGCGCCGACATCGTTTTCCTGCGCGGCGCGCAGGAGGAAATGTGGCAGAAGCTGCTGCAGTTGCAGTTTGCCCCCAATCCCGTCGAAGTCCTGCAATGGATGGTCTCCCAGGGCATCGAGCCGACCATCAAAGCCTATGGCGCCTCGGTGCAGGAAGCGATTCTGGCCGCCCGCGACGGCACCGTCTCGCTCACTCGCTGGACCGGCCAGCTTCGCCAGAATTTGCGCAGCCATGACGGGCATGCCTCGCTGATGAGCGTGCTGCGCCACGCCGCCTTCACCGACACCGGCAATCTGCTGTTCGTCCATGCCGGCATCGATCCACAACGCCCGCTGTCGGCGCAAAGCGATAGTTTTTGGTGGGGCGGTTCGGGCTTCGCCTCGATCGACCAGCCTTATGGCGACTACCGGCGGATCGTCCGCGGCTTCGACCGCCGGCATCAGGGCTTGCAGGAAACGCCCTTCACCGTGTCTCTCGACGACGGATGCGGGTTCGGCGGCGCGTTGCTGGCCGGGGAATTCGGCCCCGACGGCGCTCTTTTACAAGTGCTGAAGGTCTGATCGCGGGACATGTCGAGGAATAAAAGACGAAAACCATGAAAGGCGACAAGGACACTGCGGCGACGCTCTATCCCCCGATCGAGCCCTATCGCCAGGGATGGCTGTCGGTCGGCGGCACGCATCGGCTTTATTGGGAAGAATCGGGCAATCCGGCCGGCCAACCGGTGGTCTTTCTGCATGGCGGGCCGGGCGCCGGCTGCGCCGCCCTCCATCGCCGTTTCTTCGACCCGCGGCGTTACCGCATCGTGCTGTTCGATCAGCGCGGTGCCGGCCGGTCCGTCCCCGCCGCCCTGGTCGCCGACAACACGACCCCCCTTCTGGTCGATGATATCGAAAGCCTGCGCGCCCATCTTGCCATCGACCGATGGCTGGTGTTCGGCGGATCCTGGGGCAGCACCTTGGCCTTGGCCTATGGACAGGCGCACCCCGAGCGCTGCCTGGGCTTCGTGCTGCGCGGCATCTTCTTGTTCCGCCCGGCCGAGGTGACGTGGTTTCTCCATCACATGGGCCAATTCTTCCCCGAGGCGGGCCGTCGTTTTCTGACCTTTCTGCCGCCCGAGGACCGCGCCGATCCGCTGGCCGCCTATTACCGGCGGCTGACCGACGCCAGCCCGGCCGTGCATATGCCGGCGGCCCAGGTGTGGTGCGGTTATGAGGAATCCTGCTCGCGGCTGTACGCCGATCCGGTGGGCGACGCCCGCCCGTCGCCCTCGGCGCTGGCCATGGCCCGCATCGAAGCCCATTACATGATCAATGACGGCTTCATGGCGCCCGACCAGTTACTCCGCGGCATGCCCCGTCTGCACGGCCTGCCCGCCACCATCGTGCAGGGGCGTTACGACATGGTCTGCCCGCCGACCAGCGCCTTCGATCTGATCGACGCCTGGCCGGGCGCCGAGCTGCAAATCATTCCCAACGCCGGCCATTCGGCCATGGAACCCGGCACCCGCGCCGCCCTGGTCGCCGCCACCGATCGCTATCGGTCGTTGCCGTAGAAAGACCCCCTCGCCTTTCTTGATCGCCGTCCCCACTCATGCGATAACCGCCGCTGGGCGCCCGTAGCTCAGTAGGATAGAGCACAGGATTCCTAATCCTGGGGCCGTGGGTTCGAATCCCGCCGGGCGCACCAAATTCCTCTACGCTGAAGTACGAAATTCCAATAAAATTCAATATGATATGTCGCCTTGGCGATATATGACAATTGTCGTATTGTCCGCCGAATCGCGTCGATCTACGCTCGTTTACGCATCTCGCTGCTACCGGGTTGCTACCTGATTTTGGGGGGAAAGGGCGCGGAAATGGCCAAGAGTCGGCTGTCCAAGAAAACCGTCGAGGCGATTGCGCCGGGCGAAAAGGACATCATCGTCTGGGATAGTGACCTGACCGGGTTCGGCGTCAAGGTGACGCCTGCGGGAAAACGGATTTATTTCTGCTATTACCGGACCGAAAGCGGGCAGCAACGGCGCCCGATGGTCGGCCAGCATGGGCCATTGACCTGCGACGAAGCGCGCGGCATCGCCAAGGACATGCTGGCGGACGTGCGAAAAGGTGGCGATCCCAGCAACACGCGAAAGGAAAAGCGCCAAGCCCCCACCCTGGCGGAATTCGCCGACCGCTATCTTGCGGACCATGCCCGTACCAGGAAGAAGCCCCTGAGCGTTCAGGCCGACGAACGAAACCTGCGAAACCATGTGTTGCCGGCTTTGGGCCGCAAGAAGCTGCCCGAAATCACCCGCGCCGATGTCGCGCGCTTTCACCTGGGCATGAAGGACAAGCCCGGCGCGGCGAACCGTTGCCTCATGCTGCTCAGCAAAATGTTCAATCTAGCCGAATTGTGGGGCCTGCGCCCGGACGGCTCGAACCCTTGCCGGCATATCGAAAAATTCGCCGAACGGAAAATCGAACGTTTCCTCTCCCCCGATGAACTGGCCCGCCTGGGAAGCGTGCTGGTGGAAACCGAAGCCAAGAAGACCGCACCATCCACGGTGATCGCCGCCATCCGTCTGTTGATTTTCACGGGATGCCGGCGCGATGAAATTCTGACGCTCCGCTGGGAGCATGTGGACATGGACCGGCAATGCCTGCGCCTGCCCGACAGCAAGACGGGCGCGAAGCCGGTCTATCTGAACGGAGCCGCCATCGAAACACTGCAAACCATCCCTCGCCATGACGACAATCCCTGGGTGATCGTCGGGAGCAAACGCGGAACACATCTGGTCAATATCGAAAAACCGTGGCGGGCCATCCGTGAGCGGGCCGGGCTGTCCGATGTGCGCCTTCACGATCTGCGCCACAGCTTCGCCAGCATCGGCGCGGCTGCCGGCCTGGGGTTGCCGATGATCGGTGCACTTTTGGGACATAAGGAAGCGGCGACCACTCAGCGCTATGCCCATCTCGCCGCCGATCCGCTGCGCGCCGCCAACGAATTGATTGGCCGGGAAATCGCCAAGGCGATGGGAGCGCCGAAATGACGGAACAGGCA
>DATNIV010000208.1:0-16740 GCA_035604255.1 Telmatospirillum sp.
AAATAGGGGCTAGCCGCATGTCCTCGATCAATCGGCGGTGGCGCTGGGTGGGATTGCTCGTCCTTTCGCTTGGGGTGTCCGAACTGTTGCATTGGGCGGCATTTCCCGCGGCATTGCTGTTGGGGCCGATGCTGGTCGCTATTTCCTTTGGCGTCGTCGGCAGTGAATTGGCTCTGCCGCGAAAGGCCTTTATCGGCGCTCAGGCGGTCATCGGTTGTCTGGTGGCTCGGGCGTTGACGACCTCGATCCTGGTGACGATCGCCGATGATTGGGCGATCATGCTGATGATCGTCATGACGACGGTGGTGTTCGGCGGTCTTGTCGGTTGGATTCTGGTGAAGTTCGGGGCGTTGCCCGGCACCACGGCCGCCTGGGGGTCGTCTCCCGGCGCGGCGTCCGCCATGGTGGTGATGGCCGAGGAATTCGGCGCGGATGCCCGGCTGGTCGCCTTCATGCAATATCTGCGGGTCGTCATCGTGGTGATGAGCGCATCCCTGGCGTCGCGGATGCTGCTCGGAGCGGGGCAGGCGCCGTTGCCGTCGAGCGATGGGTTTTTCGTCGCGGTTCCGATCCTTCCCTTGCTGGAAACCATTGCCGTGGCCGTGGTCGGCGCGCTGGCCGGACGGTTCTTACGGGTTCCCGCCGGCGCCTTGCTGATGCCCATGATCATCGGCGCCGTGCTGCAAGGCAGCGGCTTGCTGGTGATCACCTTGCCGCCCTGGTTGCTCAGTTTGTCCTATTTGACGCTTGGCTGGTACATCGGCCTTGGGTTCACGCGGACCGTATTGTTGTATGCCCTGCGCGCCTTGCCGCAATTGCTGCTCTCGACCTTTCTGTTGATCGGCTTGTGCGCCGTTTCCGCCTGGATGCTCACCTTGTTCCTGCATACCGACGCTTTGACCGCCTATCTGGCGACCAGTCCGGGTGGGCTCGATTCGGTGACCGTCATCGCCGTCGGCAGCGGCGCCGACACGCCCTTCGTGCTGGCGGTACAGACCTTGCGCCTGTTCATCGTCCTCTTGACCGGTCCGCAGATCGCCAAACTGATCTCGCATTACGCGTGATCGCCACAAGCGAACAAATGAACTTAAATTAGGCAGATGAACCACAGAGACTCAGAGAATACAGAGATTTTTCAAAGTATTATGAAAACAAGAAGCCCTTACCAAAAAGGTGACGAGAGAAATTCGACAAAGTTTTTATTTTTCTTTCTCTGCGTTCTCTGTGTCTCTGTGGTAAAATACTCTTTTTAGGTTCAATTCGTGTTCTCGTGAATGCGTCGCAAGCGTTCGTCAATACCGCAGGTCTTCGCGCCTTCGTGGTTTCCTTCACTGCCCTTTCCGGCCTGAGGCGTCCTTATTTTTTCACAAGCGATGTGATCACGACCCACTCACCAACCGATAGCCCACCCCCGGTTCGGTGAGGATCAGACGCGGAGAGGCCGGATCGTCTTCAAGCTTCTGGCGCAATTGATTGATATAGACCCGGAGATAGGCCGTGTCCTCGACATGCGCCGGTCCCCACACCGATTTCAGAATTTGCTTGTGGGTCAGCACATGATCGGGGCTGGATGCCAGGAAATGCAGCAGTTCATATTCCCGCTTCGACAGATGCACCTCTTCGCCGCCGCGGTTGATGACCCGGCGGTCAAAGTCGAGATGCAAGGCGCCGATGGTCAGGATGTCCAAGGCCTCCGGCCCCTCGGTCTTCTGGCGGAGAGCCACGCGAACGCGCGCCATCAATTCGGCGATGCCGAACGGTTTGACGATATAGTCGTCGGCTCCGCGGTCCAGCGCCTCGACCTTATCGACTTCCTGGGCTCGCACCGATAGTACGATGATCGGCACCGGGCTGGTTTCGCGGATGGCGCTGATGGTTTCCTGGCCGTCGATGTCGGGCAATCCGAGATCGAGGATGACCAGATCGATCTTGCGTGTCCGGGCCATTTCCACGCCTTGCCCGGCGGTTTCCGCCTCGATCACCTCATGACCGTTGGCACCCAGGCTGATGCGCAGGAATTTACGGATTTGCGGTTCGTCATCGACGACCAGGATACGTCCCATGATATCTTTATACTCTCCCTCGCCGGGCGGGCGCATCCGCGCCCTTGGCCGCGGCCTCAATGGCCGCTGGATACCGGCCCAGTCATCAACTCAAAAGTTGGCCGGTATCACACTCCCGCCGCTTCGTTAGGGTCGAGCTTGGGCGGTTGGCCAAGCGGCAGATGGATGACGATACAGGTGCCGGTGCCATGCAACCCAGGTTCGGCCTTGATGGTCCCGTGATGGGCTTCGACGATGCCGCGGCAAATCGCCAGTCCGAGGCCGGTGCCGGCGGTTTGCTTGTCGGTCGCCTCGACCCGATAGAACATGTCGAACACGCGCTCGCGGTCGGCCTCCGGAATGCCGGCGCCCTGGTCGCAGACTTCGATCAGGGCAAGGTCCTTGCCCGTTCGCGCCCAGACGGTAACCAGGCTGCCGGGAGGAGAATATTTACAGGCATTGTCGAGCAGATTGAAGAACACTTGTTCCATCAGCACGGAATCGAGGCAGAGGAGCGGCAATTCGGGGTCGATATCGACCTTGATCTGTCGGCCTTTCAGCAACTTGCCCGATCGGTCGACGGCGGCGCGCACCACGTCGTTGAGGTCGGCCCAATCGGCATTGGGTTTCAAGGCGCCGGATCCCAACTTGGTCATGTCCAGAAGATTCTGCACGAAACGGTTGAGCCGCTCGGCCTCGTCCTGGACGGTGGTCGCCAAGTCCCGGCGATCTTTGGAGTCCAGATCGTCACCGTAATTGATCAGACTGGACGCCGCGCCCAGGATCGAAACCAGCGGCGTGCGCAGGTCATGTGACAGCGACGACAGCAGCGCCTGGCGCAAGCGATCGGTTTCGGTGGCGAGACGGGCGGCCTCGACATCGGCGACCAGGGTGGTGCGTTCGATCGCCACCGCCGCCTGGTCGGCCAGGGTCTCCAGCAAGCGGCTGTCTTCCGGCGCCAGCAGTTCCTGTCCGGCCATCTGCACGCCCAGAACGCCGACCGGACCGCGGGCCGTCTTCAATGGCAGAAACAGCCAGTCGGCGGCCGGCAGCGTGGTCGAACCACGGCCCGACGGACGGTCGTTGGCCCATGTCCAGGCGGCGGCGGCGGCATCCTTGTCGCTGATCTCATCCTCCGGTGGATAGCCGGCGGCTATCCCTAAGCGCTCCTCATGTGGCAGCAAGATCAGCGATTTCCCGCGGATGGCGGCGGCGACGTGATGAACCACGGCCCACAGCACGTCGTCCTGGGTGGCGCCGGCGGCGATCTTGCGGCTGAATTCATAGAGATTGGCGGTGCGCCGGGCACTGGTTTTGCTGGCGTCGATCTGCACTTGAACGCGACTGGCCAGATTGCTGACGATGATGGCGGCGATCAGGAAGAAGACGATGGTGAGAATGTTTTGCGAATCGGAGATGGCGAAGGAAAAGCGCGGCTCGGTGAAAAAGAAATTGAACGACAGGAAGCTGGCCACCGAGGCGAAGATGGCGGGACCTCGTCCCAATTTCATGGCGATCAGCATGACCGCCACCAGGAAGGTTACCGAAATGTTGGGCAAGGGGAGCCACAGATCGATGACAAATCCCAAACCGGTTGCCGCCGCCACGCCGACGGCGGCGATCAGATAGGACAAATATTCCCGTGGCGGCGGCAGAACCTTGGTTTCGAAGGTTTTGGGATGTTTCTCGGTGTCTTCGCCACCAACCAGCAGCACGTCGAAGTCTTCGCTTTTGGTGAGGATGCGTTCGGTGACCGAGCCGCCGCCGAGCGCGCGCCGCCAAGCCTTGTGGCGTTGGCGTCCGACGACGATCTGGCTGGCGTTGCGCTCCTGGGCCAGGGCCACCACTTCGGCGGCGACATCCTCGCCCTGCAAGGTGACCGTCTCGGCACCCAATTGTTCGGCCAGGCGCATGGCTTGCGCGATGCGGTCTTTTTGCTGTTCGGACAGGCTGATATGTCGCGAGGTCTCGACATAGACGGCCATCCACGGGGCCGAACGACGTTCGGCCGCCCGTTTGCCGGTTCGCACCAGGCGGGCCGAGGCGGTATCGTCACCGACGCAAACGATGATGCGGTCCCGCGTCGGCCAGGGGCCGGAAATCGCATGGGCCCGCCGATAGTTCAACATCTGCGCATCGACCCGCTCGGCGGCGTGGCGGAGCGCCATCTCGCGGAGGGCCGTCAGATTGCCGGCCGAAAAGAAGTTGCTGACGGCGCGACGCGCCTGTTCCGGAACATAGACCTTGCCTTCCGCCAGGCGCTTGAGCAGATCCTCGGGCGGAAGATCGATCATCTCGATTTCGTCGGCGGTGGCGAGAACGCTGTCGGGCAGAGTTTCGCGCACCTTGATGCCGGCGATGCGTTCGATCACATCGTTCAAACTTTCCAGATGCTGGATGTTCAGCGTCGAATAGACATCGATGCCGGCGGTCAGCAGATCCTCGACGTCCTGATAGCGTTTGATGTGGCGGCTGCCAGGAACATTGGTGTGGGCCAATTCGTCGACCAGGACGATTTTCGGCCGGCGCGCCAGGATGGCTTCGAGATCCATCTCCTGGAACGTCCGGCCGCGATAGTCGACGGATTTGGCGGGCAATGCCGCCAGGCCGCGGACGAGGCGTTCGGTTTCACGCCGGCCATGGGTTTCGACCACACCGATCACCACGTCGACGCCTTCGCGCCGACGCTCATGGGCCGTTTCCAGCATGGCGTAAGTCTTGCCGACGCCGGGCGCGGCGCCCAGAAAGATCTTCAGGCGACCGCGCGTTTCCCGTTGGGCTTCGGCCAACAGGGCATCGGGGGAGGGGCGATTGTCGCGATCGTTGTCAGCCATCAAGCGTCAATCGTACGCTGCGACGACAAGAACGACAATCGCCCCGTCCAACGACCATCGGGTAGGAAAACGTTAACCACAGAGACACAGAGGACACCGAGAGGCATATAGATCATACCGGTTCTAGTCTCTGGCTGACCCAGGAACGAAATGGTTGCAACTATTTTCCTCTGCCTTCTCTGTGTCTCTGTGGTGAAAATTATTTGAGTCTCACGGTTTGCTCGTCGCCACTTGCTGATCCAGCGCGAGGTTCAGTTCCAGCACATTGACATGCGCCTCGCCGAGGAAACCGAAAGTGCGGCCTTCCGTATGCTCGCTCAGCAGACGCCGCAACCGGTCTTCCGAGAGGCCGCGCGCGGCGGCGACGCGAGGCAATTGATAGAGGGCGGCGGCCGGTGAGATATGGGGGTCGAGGCCGCTGGCCGACGTCGTCACCAGATCGACCGGCACCGGGACGGTGGCGTTGGGGTTTTCCGTCTTCAAGGCGGCGATGCGATCGGCGACATCGGAGGACAGGCTTTTGGCCGACGGCGCCGCGTTCGATGCGTTGGAACTGGCGGCGTTGTAGGGGGCCGGGATCTGTTTGGTGGCGTCATTGGGATCGGTGTCGGTGGTGGCCGACGGGCGGGAATGGAAATAGCCCGGCCCGGCGAAAGTTTGGCCGATCAACGTCGATCCGACCACATGACCATCTTTTTCGATCAGGCTGCCATGGGCTTGCCGGGGGAACAATGTCTGGGAAAGACCGGTCATCGCCAGGGGATAGGCCAATCCGGTGAGCAAGGTGATCACCAAGGTGGCGAGGATGGATTGCTTCAATTGTTTCAACATGATGTTCTCTCCGCCTTGAGCCTCAGGCCAGCCCGAGGGCGGCGACAATGAGATCGATGGCTTTGATGCCGATGAAGGGGACGATCAACCCGCCCAGGCCGTAGACGAACAGATTGCGCCGCAGCAGGTCCTCGGCGCCGGCCGGCCGATATTGGACACCCTTCAGGGCCAGTGGGATCAATCCGATGATGATCAGCGCGTTGAAGATGATGGCCGACAGGATGGCGCTTTGCGGACTGGCCAGATGCATGACGTTCAGCGTCTGCAACTGCGGATAGGAGGCGATGAACAAGGCCGGGATGATGGCGAAATATTTCGCCACGTCGTTGGCGATGGAGAAGGTGGTCAGCGACCCGCGGCTCATCAGCAATTGCTTGCCGATCATGACGATTTCGATGAGCTTGGTCGGATCGCTTTCCAGATCGACCATATTGCCGGCTTCGCGGGCCGCTTGCGTTCCGGTGTTCATCGCCACGCCGACATCCGCCTGCGCCAAGGCCGGAGCGTCGTTCGAACCGTCGCCGCACATGGCGACAAGCCGGCCCTTGCCCTGTTCCTCGCGGATCAGCGACAGTTTCTTTTCCGGCGTCGCCTCGGCCAGGAAATCGTCGACCCCGGCTTCGGCGGCGATGGCGGCGGCGGTCAGCGGATTGTCGCCGGTCACCATGACGGTGCGGATACCCATCTTGCGCAAGATCTGGAAGCGTTCGCGGATGCCGGGTTTGATGATGTCCTTGAGATAGATGGCGCCCAGCAAGCGACCATTCTTGCCGACCACCAGCGGCGTGCCGCCGTCTTTACCGATGCGTTCGACCGCCAGCGTGATGTCCTTCGGCACAACGCTGACGGTTCCGCCACCGGCCCAGTCGGCCGACCAGCGGATGACCGCATCGGGAGCGCCCTTCTGGATCTCTTCGCGGGGCTGCCCGCTTCCGGCGGCGAAGGTGACGCCGCTCATCCGGGTGTGGGCGGAAAAGGGGGTAAAGGTCATTTGGCTCGGATTGTCGCTCTCTTGCAGGCCGAACCGGCTTTTGGCCAGGGCGACGATCGATTTGCCTTCCGGTGTCTCGTCGGCCAGGGAGGCAAGGAAGGCGGCTTCCGCCAACTCGCGTTCGTTGACGTCGGGCAGGGGCAAGAATTCGGTGGCCTGACGGTTGCCAAGCGTGATAGTGCCGGTCTTGTCGAGCAGCAGCACGTCGATGTCGCCGGCCGCTTCGACGGCGCGTCCCGATTTGGCGATGACGTTGAATTTGACCAGACGGTCCATACCGGCGATACCGATGGCCGAGAGCAAGCCGCCGATGGTGGTGGGGATCAAGGTGACCAGGAGCGCGATCAGAAAGACCACCGGCAGGGCGGCGCCGGAATAAAAGGCGAAACCGGGCAGGCTGACGCAGACGATCAGGAAGATCAGGGTCAGTCCGACCAAGAGGATGGTGAGCGCGATCTCGTTGGGGGTCTTCTGGCGTTTGGCGCCTTCGACCAGGGCGATCATCCGATCGAGGAAGGATTCGCCGGGGTTGGCGGTGATCCTGACGATGATGCGGTCGGAGACGACGCGGGTGCCGCCGGTGACCGCCGAACGGTCGCCGCCGCTTTCGCGGATCACCGGCGCCGATTCGCCGGTGATCGGCGATTCGTCGACGGTGGCGATGCCGGCCACCACATCGCCATCGCCGGGGATGATGTCGCCGGTTTCGACAACCACCAGATCGTTGGCCCGGAGATCCGATGCGGCAACCTCTTGCCAAGTCGTCGCGGCGATGGCCGCGACCTTCTTGGCGCGGGTATCGGTCTTGGTCTTGCGCAAACTGTCGGCTTGCGCCTTGCCGCGGCCTTCGGCGACCGCTTCGGCGAAGTTGGCGAACAGGACGGTGAACCATAACCAAGCGGCGATCTGGCCGACCACCGCGACATTTTCGGTCAAGCCGAGCGCTATGTCGCGGACGAACAGGATGGATGATAAAAGAGCGACGACGCCGGTGGTGAACATCACCGGGTTTTTCACCAGATCCCGCGGATCAAGCTTGCGGAAGGAGGCCAGCACGGCCTCCTTGGCAATGGCGGGGTCGAACAGGGATATCGCATCGGGACGATGGATGCTCATGGGAACACCTCAGAACAGGGTGCCGGCGGCGAGCGCAAGTTGCTCGACGATCGGACCCAAGGCGAGAACGGGGAAGAAGGTCAGGCCGGCGACGACGACGATGACCGCGATCAGCAAGGCGACGAACAGCCAGCCGTGGGTCGGGAAGGTTCCGGCCGAGGGCGGCACCGTTTTCTTGGCGGCCAAGGCGCCGGCAATGGCCAGCGTCGGGATGATGACGATGAAACGCCCCATCAGCATGGCCAGGGCCAAAGCCGAATTGTGATAGAGCGTATTGCCGGAGAATCCGCCGAAGGCCGAGCCGTTGTTGGCGGTGGCCGAGGCATAGGCGTAGATCGCTTCCGACAGTCCATGCGGACCGGGGGCGGCAATGGCCGGCGTGGCGATCGGCAGCACCACCGCCAAGGCGCCTAAGCAGAGGACCGACAGCGGGAAGACGATGATCGAGAGGACGGCCAGCTTGACCTCCTTCGATTCCATCTTTTTGCCCAGATATTCGGGGGTGCGGCCGACCATCAGGCCGGCGATGAAAACGGTGATGATGACGAAGACGATCATGCCGTGCAGGCCGGCGCCGACACCGCCGAAGATCACCTCGCCCAGCATCAGATTGACCATCGGCACCATGCCGCCGATCGGTGTGAAGCTGTCATGCATCGAATTGACGGCGCCGGTCGAGGTGCCGGTGGTGGCGGTGGCATAGATAGCGCTGGACGAGAGGCCGAAGCGGACTTCCTTGCCTTCCATATTGCCGCCGGGGGCTTGATCTGTCGCGGTGATGTCGACGCCTTGGCTGGCGATCGCCGGATTGCCGGCCGCTTCCGCCCAGTAGCAGACGCCGATGCCGACCGCCAGCATCAAGGCCATGGCGGCGTAAAGCGCGCGGGCTTGCCGGCTGTCCTTGATCATCCGGCCGAAAGTCACGACCAATCCGGCGGAAATAAGCAGCAGGCTGACCACCTGGAGCAAACTGCTGAGGGCCGTCGGGTTTTCGAAGGGATGGGCCGAATTGACGTTGAAAAAGCCGCCGCCGTTGGTGCCCAGCAGCTTGATGGCGTCTTGCGAGGCGACCGGGCCTTGCGCGATGGTCTGGCTGGCGCCTTCCAAGGTGGTGGCGGACACGGAAGCGTCGAAATTCTGCGGCACCCCTTGCCATACCAGGATGAGGGTGAAGACGATGGCCAGCGGCAGCAGGACATAAAGGATCGAGCGGATCGCATCGACATAGAAATTGCCGATGGTTTTGACCGAACGGCGGGTGAAGCCGCGGATCAGCGCGACGGCGACGGCCATGCCGGTGGCGGCCGAGGTGAAATTATGCACCGTCATGCCCAGCATCTGGGTTAGATAGGACATGGTGCTTTCGCCACCGTAATTCTGCCAGTTGGTGTTGGTGGCGAAGCTGACCGCCGTGTTGAAGGCCAGATCGGGGGCGACCGCCGTCTCGCCGGCCGGATTGAGCGGCAGCAGGTCCTGGAGGCGCATCACGCCATACATCACCAGGATGCCGACCAGAGAGAAGGCCAGCACGGCGAAGGCGTAGGCGGTCCAATGTTGTTCCTGTTCGGGCTTGATGCCGCAAAGCTTGTAAAGACCCTTCTCCACCGGGCCAAGCAGGATCGAGGCGAGGGTGCGTTCGCCCTGGTAGACATGGGCCATGTAAATGCCGAGCGGAATGGCTAGTCCGGTCAACAGGACAAAAAGAATGACGATTTGCAGGATGCCTGCGGCGTTCATGAAATCCTCCTCAGAAACGCTCGGGCCGGACCAGGGCGTAGCTTAAATAGACAAACAACCCGGCCGCCACGATGGCGCCGAGGATCAATTCGAATGTCATGGGAGCCTCCGCTTAGAGATGATCGCAGGCGCGCACAAACAGCGCGCCCAGGACGAAAAAGGCGACGGTCGCCGTGAGAAAAAGGACATCGAGCATGCGAGATCTCCGAGAATGGCATGGGAGATTCAATAGTCCGAAAGGCCGTTAAGCTTCCATGCGGAAAGCGAGGTTCGATATAAGGATTTTATAAAAATCATATCAATGCGGCGCAGATATATTTTCTGATGATGTGCGCGGAAAGACGGGTCTAAGTATCAATCGCGAATTTTACGCCGAATACTCGTAATCAGGCGAAGAAAATCGGGATATTTCACCTTGTCTTTTGTCATAATGGCGATGACGATGCTGTCGGACAACAGGTCGCGGAGGTGTGGCTCGGGGCCCGCGTGCGCCCAAGGGCTTTCCCTTTTCCGCTCAGCGTGCGCCATGGGGAAGGATCTCCATCCGCACGCGCGCCAAGCCGTCGCCTTGCATCGCCAAGTCGCGCGCGGCCTCTTCCGACAGATCAATCGTGCGCCCGGCGACATAAGGGCCCCGATCGTTGACGCGCACCACCGAAGTCCGGCCATTTCTCAGATTGGTGACTTTCAGCAGGGTGCCGAAGGGCAGGCTGCGGTGCGCGGCGGTCCGCAGATGGATGGAATGGATCTCGCCGCTGGCGGTGGGGCGCCCGGCATGCTGGCGACCGTACCAGGAGGCGACGCCGATCAGAGCGCGGCCAAAAGGATAGGTGGCGGCCTGGTGCAAAGCGGCAGTGCGAACGGGGGCGGGGGCATCCCTGCCGGTCGGTGCGGCGACGCAGGATCCGGCAACGAGGAGGGCCGGAATGGCGAGCAATAGGAGTTTCATACAGGCGTTCCGGCTTCGATTTGCGAGAGCCTGGATGACTAACAGGGAGTAACGTTAACCGTCCATGTGAATTGTTGTAAGGGGTATAAAGGAACTCTTTATGCGGGGTCGATTCGAAAGTTGGTTAATGGTGCGATTTTATTGTGGAAATCGCGGGAGAACTTACTTGAGAAGAGTAAATAGTGTTGGAATCTGTCGTCAGTTGTAAGAGGGGCAAAAGGGCGGACACGCAGGCGCAGCAAATTCCAAAATCGTCATGCCCGGCCTTGTGCCACGGCTGTTCGGTATGGATTGTGCTTTGCCTACATTGAGTGGTGGCCACAACCAAAAACCGTCATTGCCGGACTTGATCCGGCAATCCATGATTGCATGGATCGGCCGGCGTCATTTGAAGCGGCCACCTTGTCTTCCGACGGGTGATGTCGACGTGGTTTGGTTCGATCGCACGCGGGCACGTCCGTCCGTCGATCAGCAGATCGAGGCTGGGCTGCAAGCGGTCGAGCCGTCGGTGGCATGGTCGGTCAAGAATCAAGCGCGGATGCATCAGCGCAATGGCGACCAGCCTTACCTTTCGGTTGCCGACGCGGTGAGCCGGTGGCCTGAAACCGCGACAGCCGTTGCTGCGCGTCTCACGCAGGCTGGCCTGGAAATC
This sequence comes from Telmatospirillum sp., assembly GCA_035604255.1. Classification (GTDB taxonomy): domain Bacteria; phylum Pseudomonadota; class Alphaproteobacteria; order Rhodospirillales; family Magnetospirillaceae; genus Telmatospirillum. Next base: position 11,153 of record DATNIV010000208.1, read on the forward strand.
GTGGCGCCTTTTGGCTTGGACGATCTGTTTGCCCTGGTGTTGCGACCGACGCCGTCATTTGAAACCGGAAAGCGGATTGTCTTCCAAACGCGCGTGCGGGAGAAGCGCTGGTTGGAGCGTTGGCAGCTGCTCTTTCTTAGCAAAGAATTCATCATGTGAATGCCACAATGAGCCCCTATTGTTGCGACCTCATTCTCACGCGTGAGGCGGCTCTTCGCATATATATGGTGACATTCCTGAAAAGAGCTCTTTGTAATCGGCCTCCGAAGCGGTATCACGTAACGGTTATGGCGAGGGTTCCAGACGAGGGCGAGTGGTGCCCGATCGAACGGACCTCTGGGACGGGCCGCAAAACGAAAAAGCAAGAAACCGCCGTTTATGCCAACCACCACGGGTTGGGCAGAACGGCTTACTGGATGTCATGAATCAGATCATTCCATCGATTCTTCCCGAATCAATGTCTGGAAGCTTAGAGTCGCGCCTACTGCGCGATGAGCTTTTGCCGGAAATTTTTGTCGCCACGGTTGCACGCGCGCCGCAACGGATCGCTGCGCAATTCGGTAGCCGAACGCTGACCTATGAGGCGTTGAATCGCCAAGCCGACGCCGTGGCGCGACATTTGCGCCAACGCGGAATCGGGCGCGGTTGTTTTGTCGGTCTGTGGATGGAGCGCTCGCTCGATCTGCATATCGCTTTGTTGGGCATTCTGAAGTCGGGCGCGGCTTATCTGCCGTTCGACGCCGATGCTCCGGCCGAACGGGTCCGGGCCTGCCTCGAAGATTGTGGCGCCAAGGCGATTATCCTGGATGCCGATACCGCGGCGCAGGCCGGCGAGCAGCCCGCCCAGGCTTTGTTGTTCGAGGATTTCGCTGGTCCGGCCAATCTCGCCCTACCCATCGATTTGCGCGCCGACGGCCTTCGGCCTTCCGATCCCGCCTATGTGATCTACACGTCGGGCTCGACCGGCAAGCCCAAGGGCGTCGTCATCAGCCACCGCAACATCAGCCACTATCTGCGGTCCGCCAACAGCGTCTACGGCATTGCGGCCGAGGATGTGGTGTTCCAAGGCGCGTCGGTAGCCTTCGATCTGTCCCTGGAAGAGTTTTTCATTCCCTATCTGGTCGGGGCCAAACTGTGGATCGCCGGCCGGACGGTTCTGCAGGAAACGGATCGGCTGGCGGAGACGCTGACCGCCGCCGGCATCACGGTGCTCGATACCGTGCCGACGCTGCTGGCCATGTTGCCGGACGACGTGCCCAGTCTGCGCATCATCATTCTGGGGGGTGAGACCTGCCCCCCCGCCTTGGCAACGCGCTGGTGCCGGTCGGGGCGGCGGCTGTTCAACAGCTATGGTCCGACCGAAGCGACGGTGGTGGCGACCATCGCCTTGTTGCAGCCGGACGTGCCGGTCACCATCGGCCGACCGATTCCCAACTACAGTTGCTATGTGGTCGATGAGACTTTGACTCTGGTAGCGCCCGGGCAAGAGGGCGAATTGCTGATCGGCGGTCCAGGCGTCGCTGTGGGTTATCTCAACCGGCCGGAGTTGACGGCGGAAAAATTCATCGCCAATCCTTTTTCGTCGAACGGTTCCGATCCGATCCTTTATCGCTCCGGCGACGCGGTCAGTTTCGATGACGCCGGGCGCCTGCTCTTCCATGGACGGATCGACGATCAGGTTAAAATCCGTGGATTCCGTGTCGAGTTGGGCGAGATCGAAAGCAAACTGGCCCAGGCCGACGGGGTCGCGCAGGCCACCGTGGTCTTGCGCACCGACGATGGCACCGATCGCCTGGTGGCCTTTCTGGTCGGTGACCGGGTGACGCGGCACGATCCCGCCGCCTTGCGCGAATCCCTGCGGGCCACGCTGCCGGCCTATATGGTGCCCAGTCATTTCGAATGGGTCGAGCAGCTGCCGCGTCTGATTTCCGGCAAGGTCGACCGCAAGGCGTTGCAACGCCGACCCTTGACCGCCCTGGAAGACGCCGTGCAGGAACCCGCCGCCACAGCCGCCGAAGCGGTGCTGTTGGCCGCCGCGCAACGGGTGTTTCCGCGTCAGGCGATTCCCTTCGACGCCGATTTCTTCGTCGATCTGGGGGGGCATTCGCTGATCGCCGCGCGGTTTATTTCCGCAGTGCGGGAAACTCCGGCCTATGCCACTTTGACGCTGCAGGACGTTTATGCTGAGCGAAGCTTGCGGGCGATGGCGGCTGTTCTCGATGCGAGGGAAGCGGCCCATCCGGCGCGTGCGCAACGGTCTTTGGCCTTCACGCCGCCGCCGCTTCTGCGTCGCTTGCTGTGTGGTCTGGCGCAAGCCGCGGCTCTTCCCTTCGTTCTCGCACTGGTCACAGCGCCGTGGCTCGGCGTCTTCGTCGCCTACAATTTCTTCTCCGGCGACGAGCATAATTTCCTCAATGAGACGGCGGCGTTGCTGGTCACTTATGCGATCATCAATGTCGGCTCCACGCTGGTTGCCATTGTGGGCAAGTGGCTGATCATCGGGCGGACTCGGCCGGGCCGCTATCCGCTGTGGGGCGTCTATTACTTCCGCTGGTGGCTGGCGCAGCGCTTCGTGTCGATGATCCATCTCAAATGGTTCCAGGCGACGCCGATCATGCGCGTCATTCTGCGCTGCCTGGGCGCCAGGATCGGCTCCGATGCGGTGGTTTGCGATTTTGAAGCCGGAGCGCTCGATCTGATCACCATCGGCAAGGGCGCCACGGTGGGCGGCAAGACGCAATTCGCCAACGCCGAAGTGATCGGCAACGAACTGGTCATCGGGCATATCGATGTCGGTGACGACGCCTATGTCGGCACCTCTTGCGTCATCGGCCATGATGCGGTGATCGGCGAAGGGGCGGAATTGACCGATCTCACCGCCTTGCCGGCCGAAAGCCGGGTCGGTGCCTGGGAAATCTGGGAAGGGTCGCCGGCGCGTCTGGTGGGCGAAGTCGATCGCGCCGCCTTGCCGGATGCGGCGGTGGCCAGTCCCTTGCGCAAGGGCGTGCAGACGTTGATCTATGCGGCCATGCTGGTTCTGTTGCCGCCGATCACCTTGGTGCCGATCATCCCGGCTTTTTATATTTTCGACAACTTAAGCGATGTCTTCACCGCGGCGTTCTCGGTCAATTACCTCTATGTTCTGCCGCTGCTGGCGTGGCCGACGGCAATGGCGCTGATCGCCATCACGGTGCTGGCGATCGCCCTGGTGCGCTGGACGGTGCTGCCAAAGGTGGTGGCCGGCACCTATTCGATCCACAGCTGGTTTTACTTACGCAAATGGGTGGTCGCCCTGGCGACCGAACTGACGCTGGAGACGCTGTCGTCGCTTTACGCCACCGTCTATATGCGCAACTGGTATCGGTTGATGGGGGCCAAGATCGGCAAGGATGCCGAGATTTCGACCAACCTGGCCGGGCGTTACGACCTGACCGAGATCGGCGAGAAATGCTTTATCGCCGATGAAGTCGTGCTGGGTGACGAAGATATCCGGCGAGGCTGGATGTTCTTGAAGGCGGTCAAGACCGGGGCGCGGGTGTTCGTCGGCAATGACGCGGTGGTTCCCACCGGGACCAGCATTCCCGACGGGACCCTGATCGGCATCAAATCGCGTCCGCCGTCGGACAATTCCTTGATGACCGGGGGCGACGTGTGGTTCGGCAGCCCGCCGATCAAACTGCCGGTGCGCCAGCGGTTCGACGATGTGGCGGCCAATTGGACCTATGAGCCGACGCGCTGGCGGCGTCTTGGCCGTGCCCTTTTCGAGGCGCATAGCGTGTCGCTGCCGACCATGTTGTTCATCACCTTCGGCACCCTGGCGGTGGAATTTCTGGCGCCGGCGATTCTCAATCGCGATGCCATCGTGTTGCCGCAGTTCATGGCCGCCAGCGTCGCCATTTCCTGCGCGCTGGTGCTGGCCGCCATCGGGGTGAAATGGCTGATGATGGGGGCCTATAAACCGACGATCCGTCCGATGTGGTCGTGGTGGGCGCTCCGGACCGAGGCGGTGGCCGTGATGTATTGGGGCATGGCCGGCAAGGTGCTGCTCGATCATCTGCGCGGGACGCCGATGTTGCCCTGGGTGCTGCGCCTGTTCGGCTGCAAATTCGGCAAAGGCGTGTTCATGGACACCACCGACATCACGGAATTCGATTGCGTCACCGTTGGCGACTTCTCGGCGATCAACAATGTCGCCGCCTTGCAGACGCATCTTTACGAAGACCGGGTGATGAAGGTCGGCCGGGTGAGGCTCGGTCGTGGCGTGACCATCGGCGGCGGCGCCACGGTGCTTTATGACACCTATGTCGGAGACTTCGCCCGCATCGGGCAGCTGTCCATTATCATGAAGGGCGAGGAAATCCCGGCGAACAGTTCCTGGCATGGCGCGCCGGCGCAAACCGCGCCCGAGAGCGAAGACGCTACCCCACCCCAGCGTCGGTGAGTCCTCTCCTTTAGCGAGACAATAGCCATCGCTGGAAAAATGCGATGGTTCGCCGTTCCGCGTCGGCCGCGGCCGCACCGGAAAATCCGTGTCCGGCGCCGGGATAGACCACCCCCTCGGCTGGCGAATCGAGGCCGTGCGCCAAATCGACCAGGGCTTTGCCCTCCGCCAAAGGAACGCGCCGATCGGCGTCGCCATGCAGTTCCAGCAGCGGCGGCAGATGGGTGATGTCGTCCTTGAGGACGCCTGGGATGCCTCCGTAGAAGACCGTTATCGCCGAAATCCGTGGGTCCTGGCCGGCGGTCGCGGTTGCCAGGAAGCCGCCCTGCGAGACTCCCAACAGTCCAACGCGTCCGGAAGAATGGCTTTCGGCCAGGATGTCGCCGGCGACATCGCCGACCAGCTTTGACCAGACACGGATCTGCTTTTCGAAATAGGCGTGCCGTTTCTCGGCGATCGGGCTTCGATGTCCGATGCCATGGCTGACGGTGGGGCGATGGTCAGCGAAAAAAGAAGGGCGCAATAGCGCGCCACGGTTTTGATCGTCAGCATTTCCGGTACTCACATGACTTGCCACGGCTCATAATTTTCGGATCGGGCCTGGATATTGCGCCACCACAGTTCTTGTACGCGTCTCCACTGCGGTGCGAAACGTCGAAATTCCCGGGGGAATTGGCGGTTTTCGGGAATCGCAGATGAACGCAGATGCCGCTTCGCGGCTCACAGATGACAGGGAATAAGGCTTTTTTTATCTGTGTTCCTCTGTGAGCCGCGTAGCGGTATCCGGTTTCATCTGTGATCAAAATACCCTGTGTCCCAGCTAAACTGTTCGCCGGAACGCTCGGATAGTGCATCGCGACGGTCGCTCACACATGAGAATCGTGGTCTGGCATCACCATTCTTGACTCCATTCCGACTCAAGAATAGAACATTTCATGAACAAACGACCGCCCCCCGTGTTCGCGATGTCCGATCGATCGCCTGAGTCCCTGATGCGGTTGCGCAAGAGCATCGCCGCGCTCGAAGCACCGGAAGGCCACGGACACTATGCCGTTCTGCCGTTCGGTGTGGCGGAAATCGATGAAGCCTTGCCCTGGGGTGGGCTGCCGTTGGGCGCGTTGCATGAGGTGGCGGCGACGGGTGATGA
>DATNIV010000209.1:0-4639 GCA_035604255.1 Telmatospirillum sp.
CGACCGCCACACCGTCAAGCCATGGTTCAACGGAAAGGTCAGTCTGTCACCGTCCGTCCCCGATCTGACCGACAAAGGGTTCCCCCTGATCGGCGGCCGACTCGACTATGTTGACGAGCATACGGCGGCAGCGTTGGTCTACCGACACCATCAGCATGTCATCAATCTATTCGTCTGGGCGTCACCGGGGCGGCAGGATCGCACACCGAACGAGGCGAACCGAAACGGTTACAACCTCATGGCCTGGACCCGGAGCGGACTGCGCTACGCAGCCGTCTCCGATGTCGCTTGGACCGATTTGAAGGAGTTTCAGCGTCTCTGGACAATCGCCGCCGCAGAAGGAGAGCCCGAGAATACGGCGCCATAACCGGCCCCCCACCGATCTCCGGCCTAAACCGCGGGAGGAAGACCGGCGCGTTCCCGCGTCAATCGCATCTGAAACGTAAAGCGATCAGCCGGATGAATCGTAATCGACACCTCGAACATGTCACCGGTTAGGTCGAAGTAATATCGAACGATTTTCAATGCCGGGGAGCCCGCTTTGACATGCAAGACGTCTATCAGATGCTCCGGTACGACGGTTGATTCGATCGTTTGGCGAACTTCGGCAACACAGCGGCCATACCTCGTCTCGATCAGCGACGAGACAAGGGACGTGGGACTCTCTCGCACGATGTCGGGCAGAGCGGGATAGATGTCCTCGACATACACATCGGTCCATCCGATCGGCAGATCGTTGGAAACACTGGTCAAGCGGACGCTTGATATGCGAAGCCACCGCGTCCCGGCTGGGCAACCGAGCGTTTTCGCCAAGGCTATGTCGGCAACGAGATTTTGGACATCCCTGACCACCCGCACATGATCGACACCGAATTGGCTAAGATCGTCGATAGAGGCGAGCGAAATACGATAGCCGATCGACGAGGGCGTCGCCTCCACGCGCGTGCCCGCTTTCTTATTTCGTGAGACGAGCCCCATTTCCTGAAGCTCGCGCATGGCACTGCGCACGGTATGTCGACTAGCGCCATAGCGTTCGCAGAGCACGGCTTCCGTCGGAAGCTGAGACCCCACCGGAAATTGCCCCGAGGCGATTCCATCCGAAATATCGCGCGCGACCAGCGCGTACCGAGTCTCTTTCATGACAATCCCATACGTGATCCGAAATTCAGTCTGATAGCTTTGTCGATTGCGTTTTGTCCGTACATTATATAATGTTCGAACATTATATAATGTACGGACAAATGGAGCGGATCCCATGAGCGCACAATCGTTTTCCACCACCGTCGTCGATTCGATTTTGTACCGCGACGCGTTTGGAACACAGCAGATTCGAGAGGTCTTTTCGGATCAGGCGCTCATCACCCGTTACATCCAGGTCGAAGTTGCCCTTGCCCAGGCCGAGGCGAAATGTGGCGTGATCCCCCTTGAGGCCGCCCGGGAGATCGCGGCGCGGGCAGACTTCGATAAGCTTGACCTCGATCATTTGCGGCAAGAAACCGACATCGTCGGTTATCCGATCCTGCCCCTGGTTCATCAGTTGGTGGCTATGTGCGGCGAAGCCGGCAAATTCGTTCACTGGGGCGCGACGACGCAAGACATCATGGACACCGCGGTGGTGTTACAGATTCGCGCCGGGCTCGAAATCGTCGCGGCGGACATTCGGGATTTGCGCCGGATTCTTGCCGATCTCTCGCGACGCTATCGCGACACGCTGCTTGCGGGCCGTACCCATCTGCAGCACGCGCTGCCGATCACCTTCGGTTACAAAACGGCGATTTGGCTCGCCATGTTCGATCGGCACGCCGAGCGTCTTGAGCAGCTTTTGCCGCGTGTCCTGGTGGGGCAATTTGCCGGTGCCGCCGGGACACTCGCCTCTCTCGGCGATCGCGGACTCGACGTGCAAGAAGCCTTGATGCAGGAACTCGCTCTCGGCATTCCGGCGTCCACTTGGCACGTCGCCCGGGACGCATTTGCCGAGACCGTCAATTTTCTCGCGCTCGTCACCGGTTCGCTCGGAAAAATCGCCTATGACGTGATGATGATGGCCTCAACCGAGTTCGGTGAAGTCTTCGAGCCGTTCGTGGCGGGCCGGGGGGCCTCCAGCACCATGCCGCAGAAACGCAATCCCATTTCGAGCGAACTCATGCTGGCCGCGGCAAAATCCGTGCGCCAGCAGGCCGGATTGATGGTCGACGCCATGGTGCAGGACTTCGAACGCGCCACCGGACCTTGGCACGCTGAGTGGATCGCCATTCCGGAAAGCTTCGTCTTTACCGCCGGAGCGCTTCATCAGGCCAAGTTCATGCTTGGCGGGTTGATCGTCGATGAAACGCGGATGCGCAAGAATCTGGATATGACGAACGGCTTGATTGTCGCCGAAGCCGTCATGATGGGACTGGCAACGCATATCGGCCGTCAACAGGCGCACGACGTCGTCTATGCCGCTTGCCGAACCGCGAATGAAACAGGGCAAAAGCTGGCCGATATTTTAGCGTCCAACACGGATGTGACTCGTTTCCTCGATCGCGCGGCGATCGATCGCCTGACCGACCCGGCGAACTATCTCGGTGTCGCATCACAGATGGTCGATCGCATTCTGGCGAGCGAGACGCGTTAACCGGGCCCGATTCGCCGCCCCCTATCGCAGCAAAAAAATTGTCCGGTGCAACCGGAACACCACCCCCTGGGAGGGGCCGTCATGTCTTCAACCGGATCTCAACCAATGCGCAAGACCGTCATTTCCGTCACGGTCCCGCTTTTCGTCCTGATCGTGCTCTGGCTATTGCCGGCGCCGATGGATCTTGCGCTGCCCGCATGGCACATGTTCGCCATTTTTGCCGCCATGATCTGTGCGATTTTGACCCAACCGCTCCCATCCGGTGCGGTGATGATCATCGCGCTTTGCGTGGCGGTTTTCACCCAGACCCTGTCCCAGGCAAAAGCGTTGTCAGGCTTCGGCAGCGGCACCGTTTGGCTCATCTTCTGCGCCTATGTGTTGTCGCTCGGGTTCGTCAAGTCGGGGCTTGGCAAACGCATCGCATACAAGATGCTTTCTCTTTTCGGCGGCAGCAGTTTAGGGATCGCTTACGCGCTCGGTGTCACCGATCTCATTATCGCGCCGGCCACCCCCTCCGTTACGGCGCGCTCCGGCGGAATCATCTTTCCCGTCGTGCGCTCGATCAACGAGGTCCTGGGTTCGGGTCCAGGTCCGTCCGGTCGGCGGATCGGCGACTTTCTCATCATGGTTTGTTTTCAGTTCACGCCGATCACGGGAGCCATGTTCCTGACGGGCATGGCCGCCAATCCTCTGATCGCCAATCTCGCCAAACAATCGCTCAATCTTGAAATCAGCTGGGCGGGCTGGTTCGTTGCGGCCGTGGTGCCTGCCATGGTTTGTTTTTGCACGATGCCGCTCCTTGTCTACAAAATCCTGGACCCCGAGTTGAAGCGCACCCCGGAAGCGCGCGAGATGGGACGCAAGTCCTTGGCGGAACTTGGCCCGATGACCCGCCAGGAGAAGCGCGTCGCCTTCGGCTTCATGCTTGCCTTGGCCGGATGGGGGACCAGTCTCCTCACCAATCTGGACGCGACGACGGTCGGTCTTGGACTCGTCGCCTATCTGTTCATCGCGCGGTCGGTCGACTGGAAGGATGTCCTCAATGATCACGCCGCCTGGGATACGGTGATCTGGTTCGGAGCCATCATCAGTTTGGCAACCGGATTGTCGGATCTCGGGTTCGTCAAATGGATGACGACATTGTTCAGTGCCGGCGTCAGCGGGTTCGGATGGATCGCCAGTTTCATCATCCTTGGCGTCAGCTACATCTATGTCCATTACGCGTTTGCCACCGCGACCGGTCATGTCGCCGCGCTTTATCTGCCGTTCACCGCCGTCGCAATTGCCGCCGGCGCCCCGCCGATGATGGTCGCGATCTGCTTCGGGATCTTCTCGAATCTGATGTGGGGGAATACCGAGTACGGTGGCGGTCCGGGGCCGATCTATTTCGCGCAGGGATATTTCCAGCGCCCACGCTTCTACGCGATCAATTTAGCCGTGGTGACGGCGAATGTGGTTCTGACATTCGCCGTCGGCCTCGCATGGTGGAAAATCATCGGCTATTGGTAAGAATAGTTCTGCCGGTTGCGTATGGTGTCGCGCGGCGTAAACAACGGCCGGACTCACTCTGACCTTCACGCCTTTGTCGTCACCGCAGCCTGACGACTGACCAAAGGCGCCGCGGCCACCCACCAGGCCGCGTGCGCGTCGGAGAGACGCCGTGCGGCGGCATCCGCCGCCCTCTGATCGGCGAACAGGCCGAAACAGGTGGCGCCGCTGCCCGACATCCGGGCCAACAGACAATCGTCCTGGGCTCCGATGGACCGCAGCATATCGCCAACCACCGGCGCCAAACTCACCGCGGGCTCCGTCAGATCGTTTCGCCGGCCGGCCAACGCCTGCGCCAAAGCGGCGGCATCGACGGGAGCCTCGGCAAGCGGCATTGGTTTCGAGAAGGCGGCTTTTCGGGCCTTGAACACCGCCGGAGTCGACAAACCGACTCGGGGATTGACCAGCACCAGCCACGCCGGCGGCAATACCGGCGACGGGGTCAGGATTTCGCCGATGCCGCTCATCTGGGTG
>DATNIV010000210.1:0-2736 GCA_035604255.1 Telmatospirillum sp.
GGTGGGGTTGCCCGACTGGCGCTGTCGGACGCAGACAGGCAAGGTCGGGATCTGGTCGTCGGCTGGATGAAGGATCTCGGCTTGGCTGTTTCCATCGATGGAATCGGCAATGTGGTGGGTGTGCGCGCCGGGCAGGAAGACGGTCCGCTGGTGATGGCCGGCAGCCATATCGATACGGTGGCGACCGGCGGACGCTATGACGGCAATCTGGGGGTGATGGCCGGTCTGGAGGTGATCGCCACCTTGAACGAGGCCGGGATCGTCACCAAGCGGCCTTTGGCGGTGGCCTTTTTCACCAACGAGGAAGGCTCGCGGTTCCAGCCGGATATGTTGGGCAGCCTGGTCTATGTCGGTGATTTGCCGCTCGACGATGCCTTGGCGACACCGGCCATCGACGGAGCCCGTTTGGGTGACGACCTGACGCGCATCGGTTATGCCGGTCCGGCGCCGGTCGGGCGGCCGAAGGTCCATGCCTATGTGGAACTGCATGTCGAGCAAGGTCCGGTCCTTGAGGCCGAGGGCTTTACCATTGGTGCGGTCGAGGGTGTCCAGGGGATCTCCTGGACCGAATTCACTGTGACGGGACAATCCAATCACGCCGGCACGACGCCGATGCGTTTGCGCCATGATGCCGGCTATGTGGCGGCCGAGATCGCCACCTTCGTCCGCCGTCTGGCGCGCGAGATGGGGGGGAATCAGGTGGCGACGGTCGGCGCCCTGACCCTGTCGCCCAATCTGGTCAATGTGGTGGCCGACCGGGCGGTGATGACGGTGGATCTGCGCAATACCGACGAAGCCCACCTGCAAGACGCCGAAGCGAAATTGTTCGCCTTTGTCGCGGAAACGGCGAAAGCCGAAGGCGTTCTGGTGCACCAGCGGACGTTGGCGCGCTTTGTCCCCGTCGATTTCTCTCCAGCGCTGGTGGCCCGTGTCGAAGCGATCGCCAAGGACTTCGATCTGCCGGTGAGACGGTTGCCGAGCGGTGCCGGGCATGACGCGCAAATGCTGGCCAGGGTCTGTCCCGCTTGCATGATCTTCGTGCCCAGCGTCAAAGGCATCAGTCACAATGTCCAGGAATATACCGCGCCCGACGATTTGACCGCCGGCGCCAATGTGCTGTTGCGCCTGTTAACGGAATTGGCCGAATGACGCGCACCCTGATCAAGAACGCCCAGATCGTCACCGGTGATGGCCGGACCGCGCCCTTCGCCGGCGATGTGCTGATCGAAGACGATCACATCGTCGGTTTGGGAGCCATCAGTCGTTCGGCCACCCTGGCCGTGGACGCGACCGTCGATGCCAAGGGACGCGCCGTTTCCCCGGGCTTCATCGATACGCACAATCATGGCGCGTTGGGCGGCACCTTGCTGGGCTCGTCAGGCTTGCCGCGCGCTTGCGAATTGTCGATCCAGGCGGGCGTGACCAAGCGCATCTGCGGTGTCGATGGCCTGTCGCCGGCCCCTGTCGCCGAAGCTCAGCGCTCGCAATATGCCGCGCAGTTGAAGCCGCTGGACGGCGCCATCGACGGCGACTGGAGCTGGCGTTCGGTTGCCGAGTTTCTGGCGTGGCACAAAGGGCGTTCGGTGACCGATATGGGCCTCTATCTCGGTCACTCGGCGGTGCGCCGCGTCGTCATGCACAATCTGGCGCGTGTCGCCACCGACGCCGAGGTCGCCGCCATGGCCGAGGTTGTGCTGCGTGAAGCGCCGATGACCTTGGGCCTGTCGACCGGCCTGGTCTACAACCCGGCGGTCTATTGCGACCAGCGCGAGATCACCGCTTTGGTGCGGGCCTTCAATCAGGTCAAGCCGGGTGCTTTGTTTCCGCATCTGCGCTCCGAAAGCGACAATATCGTCGCCAGCCTGAAAGAGGTGGTCGAGGCGGCCGTCGATGGCGGCGGCGGCTATTGCAACGAGCATTCGAAGATCGCCGGAACGAGCAATTACGATCGCATCGGCGAGATGGAAAGCATCCTGTCGGACGCCTCGGCCAGTATTCCGACCATGGAAAATATGTATCCCTACACGGCCGGTTCGACCACCGGCGACGCGATCTTTCCGCCGGAGATGCGGTCGGGGGCGCGCGCCGATTTCCTGGCCCGCTTGGGCGATGCCGAGACCCGGCGCTTGATGGCGCAAAAGATGCGGTTCGATAGCAAAAGCTGGGATAATTTCATTCATTTCTGCGGCGGTCTGGGGGGCATCCAGATCGCCGGCGTGCGCCCCGGCGTCGGCGACGCCTTTCTCGGACAGCGCCTGAGCGACGTGGCCGCCGCGGCCGGCGCCGTCGATATGATGTCGGATCAGGCCTATGAGGCCGTCTTCGACTTCTATGCCGCCAATGCCGGCGAGGTGTCCATCATCACCCATTACGGCAATGAGGCCACGGTCGAGCGTTTTTTTCGCCGTCCCAGCATGGCCATCTGCACCGACGGCTTGATGCCGGGGCCGGGCCAGAAACCGCATCCCAGGGCCATCGGCGCCTTTCCTAAGGCCTTGCGCATGGCCCGCGAGATGGGGATCCCGCTCGAGCAGATGATCTGGCGTCTGGCCACGCTTCCCTGCCGGTTCCTCAATCTGCCCGATCCCACCTTGGGCGTCGGCGCCGATGCCTCGCTGGTTCTCTTCGATCCAGAGACGGTGGGCGAGAAGAACGATTTTCTCGATCCCCTGGTGCGCCCCGCCGGCATCGACATGGTTTGGGTGCATGGGCATCGGGTGCTTGATCAAGGGGGCT
>DATNIV010000211.1:0-3693 GCA_035604255.1 Telmatospirillum sp.
GACATCGAACAGGCTCTCTCGCTTCTTCGCCGATAGAAGTTTGGAATCATTGAGATGATCGCGGAGTTCGGCCGGTATCGCCGCCGGCAGGATCACGGCGGCGGCTACCACCGGTCCCGCCAAAGGTCCGCGTCCAACCTCGTCGATGCCGCAGATGGCGCCCTGCAAGGCGCGTTCGAAAGAGAAATCGGGAGGCATGAGGTACCCGCAAAAAGAGAGTGGTTGAAGGGCGTTTGCGCTAAGAGGTATCTAGTTGTGTGTTTTTGAAATTCCGACACCTTTGCCACCAGCGATTTTCGGAATTTCAAAAACATAAAACACAACTATCTTATTGATAAATCTAGTGTTCTGATCGTTTCAGAATTTCGGTCGATCCTGGGCATTCTGCTTCGAAATTCGGAAACCGAACACTAGAATTGTTTTATTTCTATCGACACTTTGAACCAACCGGCACGATCAATAACACCGGGAGAAAGCGATGGAAGAGCGGGAGCAGGACGACCAAGAGGCCATCTCGAAAGAGAGGCCGTCCGAAAATCCGATGCTAAAGAAGGCCCCGGCGCCGCACGATGATGCGGCGAACCGAGACGAATCCCATCCTCAATATGATTCCTTCATGCGCGTGATCCGTCGCTGATAGGCGGAGGCATGGAAATCACCACAGAGACACAGAGAAGAATCGTAGCCCGATTCCCGCACGGGTGCGCGAGATTCGGAATAGACTCGCCTATACTCTGCGTCTCTGTGGTGAAATTCTCTTCCTGAAACAGACCCGCGGATGGCCTGGAACGATGGGCGCTAGTGATGCGCTTTGATATGTTCCATCAGTCTGGGCATCAGTTCGACCAGATTGCAGGGCAGATGCCGGCTGTCGAGTTGCCAACGCAAGATGTCCTCCCATGCGTCGCGGCAAGCGCTCGTCGAACCGGGAAGGGCAAAGAGGTAGGTGCCGTGGGCGACGCCGCCGGTGGCGCGGCTTTGGATGGTCGATGTGCCGATTTTGGCAAAAGACAAATGGCGGAACAATTCACCGAAGCCGGTGATTTCTTTTTCGTAAACGGATTGGAACGCTTCCGCCGTGATATCGCGTCCGGTCAAGCCGGTGCCGCCCGTCGAGATCACCACGTCGACTTCGGGGTCATTGATCCAGTGCCGCAATTGATCGACAACCCGATCTTTGTCGTCGGTGACAATGCGTTTGTCGACCACCTTGTGGCCGTCCTTGGTGATCAATTCGACCAAGGTTTTGCCCGACGTGTCATTGGCTTCGGTTCGGCTGTCCGAGACCGTCAGAACAGCGACATTGACCGAAAGGAAAGCGCGCTCACCATCAATTTTTGACATGTTTAACCGCCTGGATTTTTGACTCCCCGCCATCATACAACGGCCAATCGCCGGAGGCGATGGCGTCGAGAGATGGCGATGTCTGTCCCAAGCGGTTGCGATAAGCCCAGAAGTTGGTCATCACCCGTTCGACGAAGGCCCGGGTTTCATGCACCGGGATGCTTTCCAGGAACAAAAGGGCGTCGCCGTTGTGATGCGCATTTTGCAGCCAACGCGCGACATTGCCGGGGCCGCTGTTGTAGGAGGCGGCCAGGAAAAGCAGATTGCCCTTGATCGCGTCATCGTCGAGCAGGCGGCGCACATAGCGCTGTCCCAGCTCAAGATTGACTTCCGGATCCGTCAATTTCCCGGCCCCCATCGAGCGAGCCGTGCGCGGCATCAATTGCATCAGACCGACGGCGCCGGAAGGGCTTTTGGCTTTGGGGTTGAAAGACGATTCCTGACGGGCGATGGCCAGCAGCAGAGCCTTGTCGATCGACCAGCCGCTGACGGGCCGCCAATCCGGCAGCGGATAGTCGGCGCTGTCGTGATAACGGCCATCCCTCGTTTCGATCCGGTTGCCCAGGCTGACGGCCAGCGCCGGCATGCCGCCGGTATGGGAAAGCGCCAGCATCGACTGCGAGAGGGCCGGGCCGGCGTCTTCGGAAAGCCGGCGCAGTTCGTCCTCGGCACGGCCGTTATCGCCGATTTGCAGAAGGGCCAGCGCACGCCGTCCGCCGGGGACGCGCCTCAAGGCTTCCCCATCCAGATCGGTGAAGGGACGGGTATCCCAGGAATATTGAATATTTTCGCCCAAGGCCCGGCGCGCCAGCAGACCATAGAACGTCCGTGGATATGCTGCGGCTCGTTGCAGCCAGTGGTTCACCACTTCAGGATGTTGAGAGGACAGATTGGCTCTGGCGGCCCAGTAGGCGCCGGCGGAAATCAGCCAGGAGGAAATATCGGTGGCATTGCCGACCGCTTCGAAGTGGCGGGCCGCCGCGCCATCATGCGCGCCGCTGCGCCAGAGGGCGAGGCCGGCCACCCAATGGGCTTCGGGAAGGACATCACCCGACCGGTCGGCGGCGGGGCCGGCCCATCGCAGGGCGTCGGTGTCGCGGCCTTCGGTGAAATAGGCGATCGAGAGGATCGTCGCCAATTCGTCCTGATCGACTTGATCGAGAAGCCGGTGCGCTTCGCCGCTTTCCAGGGAGGCCAGCGCCACATCATATTTGTTTTCGCGCACCAAAGAGCGGAAGCGTTCCTTGATGTCTTGCTGGTGGCGTCGATCGCTCGCGCCGAGCTCGCGATTGCTTTCGACCGAAAACTCCTCCCAGATGGGATCGTCATCATGGCTGGTCGAAACCGTGTTCGCCCGGACGCTGTGCGTCGGAGGCTTCAGGCTGGCGACCTTGCCGCCCAGGCGCTGCTTGGCCAAGTCAAAAATGGCATCGGCTTCCGGCAGATCGGCGTAACGCGCCATCCAGTCCTTCAACTCTTCGGCCTGCGGACGATAGGTTACGGCCAAATAGCGTTGCGCAAGCAAATGCCCGACCAGCAGCGGATCCCGTAAGCGAGCGATGTCGCGATCGGCGTTGGCCCAAAGGCCGCGATCTTGCGCATCGAAGGCGGAACGATAGAGTTGCGCGTCAGACTCCGCAAGGAGCGTTGGAACAGCGGCCTGACGGCCCAATTTGCCGGCAGCGCCGTTGATGGCCGCAACCACGCTTTCGGAATTACCGTCCGCGGGGGTGGGCTGGGCGGCCCACGCAAGGTGCGTGGCCGAGGTCAGAGCCAGGGCCAGGAAGGCCTGGAGAAGCCTGCTTTTCAGCATCGTCTCTCCTCTTCCGTAATCGGTTTCGCCGATGATCATCTTCAGCTTTATAAATCGATTCGAACGGAAGGAGCAAGCCTTGATGGATAATAACCCTAAACTTTTCCTTAGTTTTGTTGAGACTCAATGCCTTAGGGCGGTGCTTCTGCCATGCTTATTCCACATAGCTGTCCAGCTTCTTGCGGATGGATAGGAAATCGCTCCAGGCCTCTCTCTTATGATGCGGCGTTCTCAGCAAATAAGCCGGATGATAGGTCGGCAGAGCGGCAACCGGTCTTGGCAATCCGCTCGAGGAATAGTCGTACCAGCGGCCCCGCAACCGGCTGATGGCGTCGTGGCGGGCGAGCAGCGCGGTGGCCGGTGCGCCGCCGAGGAACACCAGGATCATCGGGGCGATCAGTTCGATATGACGGGCGATGAACGGCAGGCAGAGTTCGACTTCCGTCGGTTCCGGCTTACGGTTTCCCGGCGGACGCCAAGGCACCACATTGGTGATATAGGCGCTGGAGCGATCCAGGCCGATGGACGCCAACATA
>DATNIV010000212.1:0-4183 GCA_035604255.1 Telmatospirillum sp.
CGCGGCGCTAGCGCCCACGAGGACCGCCGCCGTGGCAAAAGCCGCAACCAAACCGCAGCTTTTCGCCTTACTTCCGCTAATGAGCATTGTAGCCCCCCACCTGTATGCCTTTGTGCGAGTCCCCGAAATAGTTGATCGGAAATTAACCTTTGCCGCGTGACAGGTCCATGACATTTGGTTCCCCGGACTCTAATGCCGACCCTATTCACCGCGGTTAGTCGCTAGTCGTGATAAAATTGCCACAGCCTAGAAATCCCAATTCGATCACCTCGCCGGCGCGGTGCGCGGCGTCCGGTTGGCAAGGAGGATCCGCAGCATCGCGTTCATCGATATGATGCGATGCGCCATCAGCCGTGCCGCCATCAGGTGAAACTCGGCGGCGACGGCGGGCTGATCCAGGTTCAGACGAACAAGGGATGCGCCGCTGATAACGCCGATGGTCGCATCCGTATCCGCTATCAGCGAGGCCGAACGTTTCCTGTCGGTATAAAAAGCCATTTCCCCCGTTAGGGTGCCGGGCAAAAATTTCCGCAAGCGAACCGATTGTCCGCCGCCGAGATCGAGATGCGCCGAAAGAGTGCCGCGCACCAGCACGATGGCATCGTAGTCATCGTCGCCTTGGCGGAACACCGTGTCACCTGCCTTTATGTCACGGATGGTGAAATAGGGTAACAAGGCCATAGCCTTGTCTCGTTCCCCTACGACGGAAACCAAGGCATCCTCAGCGCTGATCGGCGCGCTGGTCGGGTCATCGCCCCAGCCAGACTGGTTGAGCAGGCGGTTTTCAACCCATTCGACAGCCATCGCCGTAGTCGCGAAGCAGAGGGACAGATCCTCGTCGAGGATATTCGCGGCCTGCAAGTCTTTGGCGGTGTCGCTGTTCAAGCCCGAATACAGCAAACAAATATCCTGCATTTTTGCAAAAGTTTTCAGCTTGCGCAGGGCGAAATGCGCCGCGGCGTCCAACCCGTCAACATTCGCAAACCCTAGAATCACAAATTCGATTTTTTGCGTGCTCGCCTCGATACGCTCGCGGATATGCGCGAGAAGTCCGATCGCCGTCCCGAAGAAAATAAATCCCTGGATTTCGAAAGTGACAACCCGCTCGCCGACCTCACGCAAAATGCCGTCGGCGCGGGGGGAGCGTTCGACATCGCTGCGAAAATCGCGCCCCGAAAGTTCGGCCTTTATGACATTCAATCTGCCGTATTTGACTTGGAAGTCGAGGACAGCGATGAGAATGCCGGCTGCGACTCCTGGCAGAAATCCGACCAGCGCGATGATCCCGGTGATCATCAGGACAAGGATGTAGTCGCTGCGACCTAGGCGATGACGGGCGCGGATCAGCCATTCGTCCATCAGGCCGAACGCGAACACGACAAGAAGCGTGCCTACCATGACCTTGGGCACGAACCCCAGGAGACTAAGACCCGCCACCCCGAGCGCCAGACTAAAAAGAGGGCGCAGGATCGGCATCAAGCGGCTGGACGCTCCAAGGCGAAGATAGGACAACGAGGGTCCAGTCAGGGTGAAGGCAGGCAAGCCGCCGACCAGCGCAGCACCCAGATTCGCCAGACCATGCGCCCGGAATTCGTGATTTGGCTCTAGCTCTGTTTCGGCACCGATTTCCAGGGCCGTCGTGGCGACCGACGCGCCGATCGTACAGACCAGAATGAGGCCGCCGATTTTTCCCAGCCCATTGAGGACAACACTCCAATCAATTTTCGTAACAGAGAGCCATTTGAACGCGTCGAAGACGCCGCCCTCGGGCAGGGACCGGAAGACGAAACCGCTCTCCCGCAGGGAGACGAGCGAAAAGGACAACATGCTGGCCACAATGTAAAACGAGATCACGATGCCGATCAGCGCGATTGGCAGAAACAAGACATGCCGAATGCGGTTCATTCCCCAATACAAAAGGCTGCCGGCGAGCAGGGATGGCAGCCAGCGCAAGGCTGTTGGCCAGGAGAAAAGCTGCGGGAGACTGTCCAGGGTCGGCGTGATCCCGGACTGAAAGCGGATCGTGGCGATCAAGACCAGCACGCCAACCCCGGCCAAGAAGCCGCCGATCACCGGATAGGGAACGAGTTGGGTGTATCTTCCAAATCTCAGGACGCCAAGGAGCAGGAGAGTCAATCCGAAGGAAGCGGTAGAAAGAACAATGACGGCGAACATCGTCGAGATGGCCGCCCCCTCATCGAGCACGCTCATGCTGGTGAGGCCGCTCGCGAAGGTCGCCAGAATGGCCGCTGGCTGATCCTGGGCACCGCTGAGATTACAATAAAAACGGCTTAACAAGCCGACCACTAACGCTGAAACAGTGGTTCCAGCCAGAAAGGTCACGAAGGCCAGCGGCACCACCTTTGCCAAGGGCCCGGAAAAAATCATGGCGGCGAATGCTACTGTTCCGAGAACAGTGATGACGCTGGACAACGCTGCCAAGGATAGGTCCGCCAGGACCTTATGCGCTGTTAATTGTTTGATCCGCATCGCCTCGACAATGGCCAATATCGCAGCTAGTCGGCAGCCCCGAAACCGGGCACAATTTAACACATACGTCGATTGCGTGGACGAAAATCGGCGAAGGAAAAAAGTTTCATCTTGCCGTCATATGGCGGTGAAGCCGCCATCGACGGTGCAGAAACCGCCATTGCAACGGCCCGAACAATCGGCCGATTGGCCGCGCTTGCGGCCTGCTTACGGCGAGGCCGCCAACTGAGGCGGCCGTTAATCTCTTTTGGCTTGGACCCTTGGACTATCCACCAGAAAATATTTGAGGATAAACTTGCCTTCACGGCCTTGGAGCGGACCACCACAACGGCGGCAAACAATCTGCCGATCTGGCGGCGCTGATCCCGTCTCGACGCGAACGACTTTGTATTGTGCGCCACAGTTTGGGCAGTCGAAACGTGCTGTTGGGGCGTTGGTTGCCATGAAAGGGGCACGCTGCTGCAAATGCCGCGGAAAAAGACGAAATTCATCGTGGCAGCGCATTGGGTGGCCGAAGCAAGGCGGATCGTCGCCGACCAGCATGAACTGATTATGACACTTAAAGCTTCAGGACGCCCTACGCTTGAAGCCGAGCAGGTACTTCAAACGTATCTCAGCGCCCTTAAGCACCTTGAGGATAACGAGCGCAGAATTAGAGAAGCAGACAAAGCTAAAAAGGGTGAAACCAAAAAAAGACAGGCGCTTCCGAATTAGGACATCGGGTTCGGCAAATTAGGACAGAAACCTCGGAATTAGGACAGCACCAAAACGGCAAAGAGAGAACGCCGGCTCACTATCTCGCTATCAAGACTTACGGCGTGACGCCCGGCGCCAACAGCCGCCTGAACGCCGCCGCAACGGCCGGCATGGGACGCGGGATCGGCGGGAAGAATTGATAGTCCTCCCAGCCGCCGCCAAGCGATTTGTAGAGCGTCACGAATTGCGTCGCGGCGCTTTCCTGCGCGGACACATATTGCAGCTCTATTTCGAATTCCTGGCGCTGCGCGTCGATGACGTTGAGAGAATCCGTCAGTCCCCGATCGAACCGCTCGGTGGCAAGGCTCACCGCGCGCCTTGCCGCCGTCAATGCGTCGGCGAGATGGCGCAAGCGAGCCTGCTGGGCCGCATAAGCGTCGATGGCGGTATCCACCTCGCGGACCGCGTTGAGTACCGTCTGCTTGTAGTTGAACAAAAGCTCGCGGGTGCGAAAGTCGGCCTTCTCGACAATCGCATCGAGCCTGCCGAAATCCAATATGGGCGCCGCAATCGCCGGCCCGACCGACCATATCGGGCTGATGGCAAGGGGCGCGACGCCGGTCTGCCATCCGCCGGAAGCGGTCGCCGCCACCGCAGGAAACAGGTCCGCGGTGACGACGCCGATAAAGGCGGTGGCGCTCGCCAATTGGCGTTCGGCTTCGGCAATGTCGGGACGGCGCCGCAATAGCTCGATCGGCAGGCCGGCGCGGATACGGCCGGGCAACGCCGGAAGCATCCGCGGCTTTGTCAGCTCTTTGCCGAGGTTTTCGGGAAATTCTCCGATCAGGACGGCGATGACGTAACGGGCGGCGTCGATCTGGGCCAGCAACGGCGCCAGCTGCGCCTGCAATTGCGCCAATTGGCGCCGCGCCAAGGTCACGTCGAGCTCGTTGGTGATGCCGCGGCTGAATCGCTCCTGGACGAAATCGACGTACTG
>DATNIV010000213.1:0-4093 GCA_035604255.1 Telmatospirillum sp.
CCCTGGCCTCTGGCCGTGGCGGTGGTCGCGCCGATCGCCGGCCGTCTGGCCGATCGGTTTCCACCCAGCGTCCTCGGCGGTATCGGCCTTTCGGCGTTCGCCGCCGGCCTCGCCTCACTGGCGCTGCTCCCCCTCGATCCCAGCAATAGCGAGATCATTTGGCGAATGGCGCTGTGCGGCGCCGGCTTCGCCCTGTTCCAATCGCCGAACAACCGAACCATCATCGGTTCGGCCCCCGAGTCCCGCAGCGGCGGCGCCAGCGGCATGCTGGGGATGGGCCGTCTGCTCGGCCAATCCATCGGTGCCGCCCTGGTGGCATTGGCCTTCGGCCGCTTTTTGGTCAACGGCTCCCGGATTTCTCTGTGGACCGCTTGCGCCTTCGCCTTGGCGGCCGCACTGGCCAGCAGTTTGCGCGCGGCGAAGAAAGCCTGAACGAGGAAACAGACAAAGGAGAAAGTAATGACCGATATCACGGGTCCTGCGGCGAACACGAAAGTCGATCTGCGGCATACCTACAAAAAGGTCGCACTTCACCTATTGCCATTTCTCTTCATCTGCTACCTGTTCAACTATCTTGATCGCGTAAACGTTGGTTTTGCCAAACTTCAGATGCTGGACGACCTGCACTTGAGCGAAACCGTGTACGGTTTGGGCGCCGGTATCTTCTTCATCGGCTACGTTCTGTGTGGCGTGCCCAGCAATCTGACGCTCTACAAAGTGGGCGCGCGGCGTTGGCTGATGGTCACGATGATTCTTTGGGGCATTTTCTCCACCTGCCTGATGTTCGTGACATCCGCCGAATCCTTCTACGTCCTTCGTCTGCTCACCGGCGCCTCCGAGGCGGGCTTTTTTCCCGGCATCATTCTTTATTTCACCTACTGGTTCCCCTCGGCCGAGCGCGGCCGAATCATCGCTTTGTTCATGTCGGCCATTCCGATTTCCGGGCTGGTCGGCAGTCCGTTTTCCGGCTGGATCTTGAATACCTTCGCAACCGGCGTGGGCGGGTTGGCGGGTTGGCAATGGCTTTATCTGCTGCAGGGACTTCCGACAATCCTGCTGGGCATCGGGCTCTTCTTCCTGCTGAACGACGGCATCGACCAAGCCAAATGGCTGGATCAGGACGAACGCGCCGCATTGAAACAGGCTCTGCTCGATGACGAAAAAAACCGTCCGGCCGAAGTCTCCGATTCCTTCGCCCGAGTCTTGCGCAATCCCGCCGTCTGGGTGCTGGGCATCATCTATTTCTGTATCCAGTGCGGCGTCTATTCGATCAATTTTTGGCTGCCGACCATCATCAAGTCCAGCGGCATCTCCAACCCGATGACCATCGGTTGGCTGAGCGCCATCCCCTATCTGGCGGCCAGCATTTTCATGGTGATCGTCGGCCGTTCGGCCGACGCCCGGCGCGAACGTCGTTGGCACCTTGCCGTACCGATGTTGATGGGTGTCGTCGGTCTTTTGATCGCCGCCAATTTCGCCTCCAGCACCGCGATCGCGACGATCGGCCTGACCTTGGCAACCATGGGCGCGCTGACCGGCCTGCCGATGTTCTGGCCGATCTCGGGGGCCTTCCTCACCGCCTCCGCCGCCGCCGGCGGTCTGGCGCTGATCAATTCGCTCGGTCAATGCGCCGGATTTTTGAGCCCCTATCTCGTCGGCTGGATCAAGGACACCACGCACAGCACGGATCTGGCGCTCTACATTCTGGCCGGACTGATGCTTCTGGGAGTCGTCCTTGTGCTGCGCATTCCGGGCAAAATCGTCAATCGCTGAGGCTTGAGTCAGCGTATTGGTTGGCGCGAGACGCCGGTTTGCGGCGCCGCTGTGGGCGCCGGTGGCGGCCCGTAAGCGCTGCCGCCGGCACCGGCGCCAGGACTGATGGCCGGCGCCACGGTGACGATGGTCTCGGTGCCCAATGTGGTGTCTCTGATCTGCACCGTCGCGACGCGATCGGCCCGCTGCCAGGTTTGCACGCTGATGCTGGCGCGGACCGAGGTGATCTCCTGCCAACCGAACCCCGGCATATCGGATTTGTAAAGATCATAGATGGCGCCGGGATTACCCCCGGTTGTATAGACCAGCCGACCGACCCAACTTTGGTCATGGCCCAGCAGCAGCGATTGGCCGACGTCCATATCGGCTTTCGGCGGAATCGGGATATCGGAGAACTGACTGAAACTGGGCGCCGCCTGCGCCCCGTCGGAGCGCGCCGAACTGGGCGATAGCGGACTTCCGGAGCACGCCGACAGACTGGCGAGAACGACCAGTCCGATGGAGACAACATATGCTTTCATCTTCATCCCCTGGAAACAATTCCCCACCCTTATTACCACGCGAAAATCATCCCGTCATGTCTTGCCCGTCGACGCCAGTCTGTCGAGACGCAACCGATGCCGGGAATCGGTCAAGCGAAACACGCCGCCCATCACGGCCCCCACGGCGCCCAGGCCGGTTCCTCCGGCAATCAGGAACATGATCAGAATCTGATATTTGACCGCCTCCATCGGCGCAACGCCCCCCAAAATCTGCCCCGTCATCATGCCGGGAAGCGAAACGACGCCGGTCGCCGCCATGCTGTTGATGATGGGCATCATGGCGCTGCGCAGCGACTCGCGGATCACCGGCCCCAAGGCATCGAGACGCACCGCGCCCAGCATCAACCGCGCCTCGACGGCGCTTCTTCGCAACGCCACCCCATTGGTCAAGCTGTTGAGACCAAGGGATACCCCCGTCATGGTGTTGCCAAGAATCATCCCCAGCAACGGAATGGCATAGCGCGGATCGTACCAAGGATCGGGGCGGAGCGCCGTGGTCAGGGCGAAGACGGTCACCAGGGACGCCGCCATGGTCATACAGGCGGTGCCGAGCCCGAGGGACCACCATCCGGCCAGAGGGCGATCCTGCCGTGCCGTCGCCTCGCGACCGGCAAAGCCGACCATCACCAAGGCCGCCAACACCGTCCACAATGGCGACACATGAGAGAACAGCGTCGCCAACACCAAACCCATCAGCGAGAGTTGCACCACCATGCGCACCGCCGCCACCAACAATCGGCGGTGAACCCCCAAATGCAACACCAGCGACAATAAGGCATTGGCCAGCACCAGCAGGCTGCCCAAGGCGAGATCCGTGGTGGACAGGGCGATATAACCGTTCATTTGCCGTCCTCGCTGACACGGCCGGCCTCGACCTTGAGAAAACGCCTCGCCACCCGCTCGCCCTGCGCGGCATCGTGGGTCACCCACAGAACGGCCAGACCATCCTCGACCCGTTCGGCGATCAACGTTTCCACCGCGGCCACCGACGCCGCATCGAGGGCTGCCGTCGGTTCGTCGAGCAACAGGACTTTCGGATGCGCGGCCAAGGCGCGAATGAGGGCCAAGCGGATGCGTTCGCCGGTCGACGGCCGGGTCAACGGCCAGTCGCGCGCGTCGTCGGGCAAGCCGAGACGCGCGATCAACGGCCGGGCGGCCGCCCAATCGGTAAAATGCTCGCCAACGCGATCCCCCCACCACCCCGGTTCGGCCGGCAAATAGCCGACCAACCGCCGCCATGCCGGACCACTCATCGCCTCGCGCGACGTCCCGTCCAGACTGACCTCCCCCTTATTGGGATCGAGATCGACGATGGCGCGAAGCAGCAATGATTTTCCCGCCCCTGAGGGTCCTCGAACCGCCATGCATTCTCCCATGGACAGGGAAAAGGAGGCGGGCGCCAAACCGGAACGGCTGAGATTGGAAACGACGAGCATGAAAGGATTAAAGCATGGAGCGACGTTCCAGCCTAGCCCCCCTCGCCACATTGGGAACGTCGAACATTTGGCAGATTGGCTGGCGGAGCCGTTGAGCGAACACTAAGTTATATCAAACCAACGCATTGACCGCAGAATGTTCGCAGGACGAGACCCCGCATGACAGAGAACCCTTTCTTCGAGACCTGGACCACGCCTTACGGACTGCCTCCCTTCGACCGGATCCGGCCTGAGCATTTCCCCCCCGCATTCGAACGGGGTATGACGGAGCATCTGGCCGAAGTCGACGCCATCGCCGGCAACGACCAAACGCCGGATTTCGCCAACACCATCGAGGCTCTG
>DATNIV010000214.1:0-3533 GCA_035604255.1 Telmatospirillum sp.
GGGATGGGGAATTATATAATCGATATTATCGATTTGTATAACAAAAATATTCAATTTCATCGATTTAATCTCCGCGCTTATGATCCCCTCATTCCAATCATAACCCCCGTGGAGTATCCCATGTCTCTCATCAACACCGATATCAAGCCGTTCACCGCCGATGCCTTCAAGAATGGCGCTTTCATCAAGGTCAGCGACACCGATTTAAAAGGCAAATGGTCGGTCTTTTTCTTTTATCCGGCTGATTTCACCTTCGTTTGCCCGACCGAGCTTGAAGATCTGGCCGACAATTACGCCGCCTTCCAGGCGCTGGGCGTTGAGATCTACAGCGTATCGACTGACACCCATTTCGCGCACAAGGCCTGGCATGACACGTCAGCGGCGGTCAAGAAGATCAATTACACCATGGTCGGCGACCCGACCGGCAAGATCAGCCGCAATTTCGACGTGCTGATCGAGGAAGCCGGCCTGGCGGATCGCGGCACCTTCGTGATCGATCCGAATGGCAAGATTCAAATCATCGAGATCACCGCCGGTGGTGTCGGCCGTGACGCTGGCGAACTGCTGCGCAAGATCACGGCGGCCCAGTATGTCGCCGGCCATCCCGGCGAGGTTTGCCCGGCCAAGTGGAAGGAAGGCGAGAAGACGCTTGCGCCGTCCCTCGATCTGGTCGGCAAGATCTAACGTTTGACAGGTTCTCCGGATCCGGAGATGTCCGGATCCGGGGGCGGGTCGCCAAAGACGTATAAGAAGGGCCATCGGCATGTTGGAGAACACTCTGAAAGACCAGTTGACGGGCTATTTTGCGAATATCACGCAGCCTATCGAACTGGTGGCGTCCCTGGACGATGGCGCCAAATCGCAGGAATTACTGGACCTGCTTCAGGATATCGCCTCTTTATCGGACAAGATCACGGTGATCCGGCGCGACGACGGTGCGCGCAAACCGTCCTTTGCGATCCATCGGACGGGGACGGACATCGGCGTCCGCTTTGCCGGCCTTCCGATGGGGCACGAGTTCAATTCGCTGGTTCTCGCCCTGTTGCAGGTCGGCGGTCACCCGTCGAAGACCGCGCAGGAGGTCATCGCGCAGATCAAGGACCTCGAAGGCGACTACCGGTTTGAAACCTATTTCTCGCTGTCTTGCCAGAACTGCCCGGACGTTGTGCAGGCGCTGAATTTGATGAGCGTGCTAAATCCCAAGATTAGCCATGTGGCCATCGACGGCGCCTTATTCCAGGCGGAGGTCGAGGCGCGCCAAGTCCTGGCGGTGCCGACGGTCTTTCTCAATGGAGAGCCTTTCGGCCAAGGCCGGATGAGCCTCGATCAGATTCTCGCCAAGGTCGATAGCGGCGCGCTTCAGCGCGATGCCGAAAAAATCAACGGCAAGGACGCTTTCGACATGTTGATTGTCGGCGGCGGACCGGCCGGCGCTTCGGCGGCCATTTATGCGGCGCGGAAAGGCATTCGCACCGGGATTGCCGCCGAGCGGTTTGGCGGTCAGGTGCAAGATACGATGGCGATCGAGAATTTCATCTCGGTGCCGCACACCGAAGGTCCCAAGCTTGCTTCGGCGCTGGAACAGCATGCGAAGACTTATGACGTGGAGATCATGAATCTGCAGCGAGCGGTGAAACTGCTGCCGGGTACGAATGCGGACGGTTTGATCGAGGTGCAATTGGCGAGCGGCGCCTCCCTCAAGGCGAAGACTGTGGTTCTTTCGACTGGCGCGCGCTGGCGCCAGATGAATGTGCCGGGCGAGGACGAATATCGCAACAAGGGGGTGGCTTATTGCCCGCATTGCGATGGCCCGTTGTTCAAAGGCAAGCGTGTGGCGGTGATCGGCGGTGGCAATTCCGGCGTCGAGGCGGCCATCGATCTCGCGGGTATCGTCGCGCATGTCACCTTGATCGAGTTCGATGCCCAATTGCGTGCCGATGCCGTTCTCCAGAGGAAATTGCTGAGTTTGCCGAATGTGACGGTGATGACCTCGGCCCTGACCACCGAGGTTCACGGTGACGGTGGCAAGGTGACGGCGCTCAGCTACAAGGACCGCAACAGCGATCAATTGCATCGCCTGGCTTTGGAGGGAATCTTCGTTCAGATCGGTCTGGTGCCCAATACCGAGTGGCTCAAAGGCTCCGTGGCTCTGACATCCCGCGGTGAGATCGATGTCGACAATCGCGGTCAAACATCGATGCCGGGCGTGTTCGCTGCCGGAGATGCGACGTCGGTACCGTACAAGCAAATCGTCATCGCCATGGGCGAGGGAGCCAAAGCGGCCCTGTCCGCCTTCGACTATCTGATTCGTCTGGCACCAGGGGACGCCGCGGCAGCAGCTTGAGTGGGGGTGATGATGCGAAAAAAAGGGGGGACGGTGATGCCGTCTTTCCCTTTTTTGTCTCGCTTACCGTTGAGCTTTGTGGGGGAACCCTCTATGACCGCTTGGTTTGGCGAGGATGAAGAAACAATGCGCGTTTATGTCGATGCCGATGCCTGTCCGGTGAAGGACGAAGTCATGCGTGTGGCGCTTCGCCACGGTCTGCCCATCGTCTTTATCGGGAATAGTTGGATGCGTGGGTTCGACGATCCTTTGGTCGAACAGGTCGTTGCCGCGGAAGGGCTCAATGAAGCCGATGATCGGATCGTCGAGCGCATTTTGCCTGGCGACATCGTGGTAACGGCGGACATCCCCCTGGCGGCGCGGTGTCTGGAAAAAGGAGCGCGTGGGATTGATCCGCGCGGCAAGCATTTTGATGAGGATTCCATCGGCATGGCCGTCGCCGTTCGCGATTTGATGACCGATTTGCGTGACAGCGGCGCCATCACCGGGGGGCCGTCCTCTTATTCAAAACAGGACCGCTCAAGGTTTCTCGACAGCCTTGAGCGGTTGATCCAAGCGATGATGCGAAAATGACGACGCTCCAGCCCAGCTTTCCGAAGTCTGGTTCCTGTTATTTCGATATCTTGCGCAATCTGACGAGGCTGACCACAAAGCTCGTTGGAGCGAGAACAAGGAAGATCAGGAATGCGGGAACGGCTGGAGACAGGTAGAGCCAATTGACGCTGGGCATGGCCACGCTATCGAGAAACGATAGCAGCGCGACACGTGTTAGAACAACGATAAGGCATATCCCAGCGCCAACGACAGAAATATTTCGACATTGCGCCTTGAGTTGCAGTCCTAGCGCGGCAAAGAAACTAAGAACAGCTAAATAGGATAGTATTGGTAGTATTATTGAAATGATTCGGCTAAGCGCTCGAATTTTTTTCAGGACAATATTTGACAGCATAACGGACGGAACTGTCGCTTCTTGTTGCTGCTGCCACGTCGCGTAATCGGTGATCCAGGTGTCGCGCAAGCCGAGCGGAATTGTGTAAAGAGTTGTCCCAGTCAAATCGAAAAAAGTAGACATCGTGTCGCACGGATCCCCGCTTTTACGACCGATGCAGGACAATGGTGCATCGGGAAGGGAGAGATTTTCCATCCGAACCAACATACGCAGCATGCGAAGAGATGTTGTCCAAGTTTC
>DATNIV010000215.1:0-2021 GCA_035604255.1 Telmatospirillum sp.
GCTTGGCGGCGTTCCTGACGGCTCGCTCGATCACCAAGCCCATCGACGGCGTGAAAGACTGCATGAACGCCCTGACTGCGGGAGAGATGACGGTCGCAGTGCCGGGTATCGAGCGGGGCGACGAAATCGGCGCGATGGCCAAGGCCGTGCGGGTCTTCAAAGAAAACCTGATCCGCGTCAAGCGGTTGGAAGCGGACCAGGAGGAGCAGAAGCAGCGATTCGAACAAGAACGCAAGGTGGCGTTGCGCCAAATGGCCGATGAATTCGAATCCCAGGTCTGTGCGGTGGTTCAGACGGTCATGTCAGCAGCGGCGCAGTTGCAGGCTTCAGCAAAGGTGATGGCGATCACCGCGAGCGGAACCATCGCGCAGGCGACGACCGTTTCGGCCGCTGCCGACCTTGCCTCCGGCAATGTGCAGACAGTGGCGGCCGCAACCGAACAATTGGCGGCCTCGATCAATGAGATTGCCACCCAGGTCGAGCATTCGCGCAATGTCGCCGAACGGGCCGATGGCGAAGCCAAACAGACGACAGACTTGATCGAAAGACTGTCGTCCAACGTTGCCAGCATCGGCGAGATTGTCGCCTTGATCAACGGCATCTCCTCGCAGACCAATCTACTGGCGCTGAATGCCACCATCGAGGCGGCGAGGGCTGGCGACGCCGGCAAAGGTTTCGCCGTGGTCGCCGCCGAGGTGAAGAGCCTGGCCAATCAAACCGGCAGGGCGACCGACGAGATCGCCCTGAAAATCGCCGCCGTTCAGAACGGCACGGCCGATGCCGTCAGGGCGGTCGAAACGATTTCCCGGGTGATCAATGACATGGGCGGCATCGCCGCCTCCGTGGCATCGGCGGTCCAGGAACAGACAGCGGCGACCAGGGAGATTTCCCGCAATGTGGACCAGGCGGCAACAGGCACCGAAGACGTGTCACGCAATATCGGTGGCGTCGAAACAGCGGCCCGGGAGACCGGCCAGGCGGCAACCCAGATCAGCGAGTCATCCGCCGAACTGACAAAGCAGGCCGATGTGTTGAAGCAACAGGTCGGGCATTTCCTCGAGCAGGTGCGAAGGGACAAAGAAACGGCGTAAACCCGTCACGCAGGGTTTCGAATATCGCGCAGGGTGGCAATGTCAGGAAGAATGAGAAAGAAAAATGCGACGTAGAATGTTCTTGATGGGCGGCGTGACCTTGGCCCTAACGATGAGAGGCAAGGCATGGGCTGGAGAAAAGGAAACCATTCCTCTTTGGCCCGGCGACCCTCCGGGTCCGGGACCTGGTTTGATGGCCGGCGTTTTCGACCGGGCGTCTCCGGCGCTGACCGTGATCCGTCCCGTAAGGCCGAATGGCGCGGCGATGCTGATCGCCCCCGGGGGCGGCTATCGTCGACTCAACAGCCGGACGTCAGCGATGCCTGCCGCCGCCTGGCTTGCCACGCGGGGGGTGACGGCCTATGTGCTGCGCTACCGTCTGCCGGCTGACGGCTGGACCGCGGGCGCTCCGTTGCAGGACGCGCAGAGGGCGATGCGGCTGATCCACGGTCAACCCGGGATCGATCCCACACGAATTGGCACGCTCGGCTTTTCAGCCGGTGGGCATTTGACAGCCTTGGCAGCGGCACGCGCCAAGGAGGAGCTCTACGCCCCGATCGATGCCGTCGATTCCGCCCCGGCGCGACCGGCCATCGTCGGACTTCTCTATCCGGTCATCAGCCTGCTGCCGCCCAATGACCGCACCTCGACGCGCAAGCAATTGGCGGGCGACGACACTAGGGCGGCCGAGGCCTTTTCCGTGGAACGTCACGTGACCCCGGAAATGCCTCCGGTGTTTCTGGCACATGCGATGGATGATCCGATCGCGCGCGTTGACAATGCACGGCTGATGCAGGCCGCCTGCATCCGCGCTCACGTGACGATAGAACTGCATTTGTTCAAAGCCGGCGGCCATGGTTGGGCCATGGGGCATGGGGAAACCAGCCAATGGCCCGAGTTCTTCGCAACATGGCTGGGATCCCACGGATT